>DAIQBQ010000020.1:0-17138 GCA_036781065.1 Actinomycetota bacterium | reverse complement strand
TCAAGCGGGTGAACGAGCAGCGCTTCTCGACGACCTTCGACGACCCGGCCCGCCGGATGAAGGAGTATGCCCTGGCGGTGCGGGCGTTCTACAGCGGCTACTTCGGCGAGGAGCCCGCCTTCCAGGGCCACCACTACGCGATCACAATGGCCCCCTGGCCCCGGGTCGTCCCGCCGGTGCGGCGCAGCGTCCCGATCCTGTTCGCCGCGGTCGGTCCGGGGATGGCGCGGGCGGCGGGAGAGGTTGCCGACGGCGTGATCGGGCATCCGCTGACGTCCCCCCGCTACCTGGCCGAGGTCGTGGCACCGGCCATCGCCAGCGGGGCCAAGCGGGGCGGCCGCACCCCGGCCGACATCGAGCTGGTGCAGGGGGTGTTGGTGGCGGTCGCCGAGGACCGGGAGGTTGCCCGCCGGGAGGTCAGCCAGCAGCTGGGCTTCTACGCCACGACCCGCGCCTACCAACAGGTGCTCGCTCTTCACGGGTTCGACGGGCTGATGGGCGACCTGCGCCGGGCCTACGCCGACCGGGACTACCAGCGGCTCGCCGACCTGGTCCCGGAGGAGATGGCCGACACCTACGCGCTGTGGGGCACGTCCGACGAGGTGCGGGAGAAGGCGGCCCGGTTCGACGGTGTGCCCCTGGCGGGGGGTGTCGTGGTCAGCGAACTGCTCCTCGGGGGTCCGTGGTACCGGGTCCGCCCGGAGCGGCTGCTGGAGAACCACCTGGCCATCCTGGAGACGTTCGGCCGCTAGCCAGCCGGAACCGCTAGCCAGCCGGAACCGGTAGCCAGCCGGAGCCGGTAGCCTTACCGCTGGCGCCGGGGAAAGATCTCCGCCGGCGAGGCGACCCGGTCGAGGATCAGGATCCCATCGAGGTGGTCGATCTCATGCTGGATCGCCCGGGCCTCGAAGCCGCTGGTCTCGGCGCCCACCTCCTCGCCGTCTAGGGTCAGGCCGTTCACGAAGATGCGGACCGCCCGGCGGACGTCGGCGGTGATGCTGGGCAGTGACAGGCACCCCTCCCGCCCCAGCTCGGAGCCCTCCTGGGCGGTGACTTCCGGGTTGACGATGATCATCGGGCCGTGGCAGGCGGTCGCCTTGGGGTGGTCGGTGACGTCGACCGCGATGATCCGCAGGCTGATCCCGATCTGGGGGGCGGACAGCCCGACGCACCGGGGATGGGAGCGCATTGTCTCCAGCAGGTCGAGGGCGACCGCCCGCACCTCGTCGTCGACCTGCGGGCACGGGGCGGCCACCAGCTTCAGCATCGGGGCGGGGTAGATCAGGACCGGTCGGACGGGCATCGGGCAAACCCTGGTTGGCGAAGGGGCGACTTACAGCTCGGCCGCCTCGGCGGAGCGCACGGTCAGGCTGACCCCCAGGTCCCTGGTCGTGTACTGGAGCTGGCGGACGAGCGTTTCCAGGTCGACCGATGGGGGCACGGCGATGTCCAGGATCATGGCGTACAGGTCGAGCCCGGCCAGGTGGCTCCGCAGGTCGGTGATGTTGACCCCGGAGTCGCCCAGGGTCCGTGCCACCGCATGGACGATCCCCGGCCGGTCCTGCCCGTAGACCGAGAGGACGTACGCCGCCGCCCCCCCCTGGACCGGCTCCTCGATCACCGGCCTCGTCTCGACCAGCAGGCCGAACGCGGCGGCCGCCTGCCGGAGTGCCGTATTCAGCTGCTCGATGGCCACCGAGTCCGGGGCTTCGACCAGCAGGATCATGGCGAACTGGTCACGCAGCATGCTCATCGAGCAGTCTGCGAGGTTGCAGCCGAGGTCGAGCAGGACCTTGGTGAAGCCGCCAACGATCCCCGGCCGGTCGTGACCGATTGCGGTGATCGCGAACTCGTTCATGCTCGCCTCCGTCGGGTAGGTGGTGCCTCCGGGTCCATGGTGTTCCCGTCACCTGCCACTACCACGCAGCCACTGCGCCGCCGCGGAACGGCCCCGGCAAAGGCCGGGGAGCTCCAGGGGGGCGCAATATACTCCCCAACCGGTGACTTCTCCGTCTCGCCCCTCGCTCCCCGGCCAGCTCGCCATGGCCGACGGCGCTGACCCGTCGCTGGTCCGCTCGGTCGAAGTCCGCAGGTCGGCCCGGCGCAAGCGGACCGTCGCCGCCCGGCTGGAGCGGGGCAACCTGATCGTCTATGTCCCGGCCCGCATGTCGGCCGCCGAGGAAGCCGATTGGGTTGACAAAATGCGCCGCCGGCTGGAGGCCCAGGAGCGCCGCCGCCGGCTCAACGGCTCGGGCGACCTGGAGAAACGGGCGCAGGAGCTCAACCAGCGCTACTTCGGGGGCAAGCTCGCCTGGAACTCGCTGAGCTACGTCGGCAACCAGCAGTCCCGGTACGGGTCGTGCACGGTGGCCAAGGCGACGATCCGGCTCTCCGACGTCCTGGCCGACATGCCCGGCTGGGTCCGGGACTACGTGATCGTCCACGAACTGGCCCACCTGGTCGTGCCGAACCATTCGGGGGACTTCTGGGCGCTGGTCAATCGCTACCCGCTGACCGAGCGGGCGCGGGGCTTCCTGATCGCCAAGGGAATCGAGGCCGCCGAAGACTGATCCCGGCCGGCATGTATTAACCGCCGATTGCGCCACTCCTACCTATGTCGCTCAAAACCGAGCGATTTCCGAGAGGGTAGGTGAGAGCAATGGAGGCGAAGCAGTTCCTCACGGCCGCGTTGATCGGCGAGGTAGTGGTCGTGGTCGTAGCGGGCGTGGTCCTGGCAACGGCCCCGGACACCAACTCCGACGTGATCACGGCCTGCTACCCGAAGAGCGTGGTCCAGGGCGGTACGTATGGCCAGCTCCAGGTGATCGACCCCCAGGACGGACAGCAGTGCGGGTCCGGTGAGGTGACGATCACCTGGAACAACACTGGCCGGCAGAGCCCGGCGGGCCCGGTAGGAGCGACCATTCCCGCCGACCTCGGCCGGTTCACCGGCGGTGCCCAGCCGCGGACCGGACCGGACTGCCAGGCCGGCCGGCTGTCGCTGAGCGCCCAGAACTCCGTCGGGGCGCACGGCGAGCTGGGTCCGATCAGTGGGGGAGAGGCCTTGTCCACCATGATCAGGGCGACCTACGGAGCTAAGGACACCACCACGTTCGCCGCCGCTGGCCTCCGACCGGTCATGTCGAACGGCATGACGCACGGCATCTGCGACCAGGGAGCCTTCCCGCGCCTCGGCTAGAAGGCTTGACCCATGAAGGTTGTTCCCGGTGAGTCACGTTCTGGGCAGCCGGATTTGGCTGGCGACGACCCCGGTGGCCAAGGGGCTCAGGTGCAGCTCCCCCTCCTCATCGATGCGGATCGGCCCGTCCTGGGCTTTCACGCCGCTGGCTGTGGCCGCCGGGCGGGCAACTGTCCTGATTCCAGGCGTATTCCGCCGGAAAACAGGACAGCCGCCCGGCCAGACACCACTGACGTGATCGCGTGATCGGCCACGACGTCGGCAACGGTGGCGGGCAGGCTCAAACAACCGCTCACCCGCGCCGGACCACCGCTTCATCGGGCTGGGGCGAAGCCCCGTTAGGCAACAGGTTCCATCGGTGCGCGACGGTGGTGCCGCCGGCCACAGGCCGCTAGGCGGGACCCCCGGCACGGAAGTAGTCCGCCGGGGCCATCGCCGGGCGCTCGCCCACGCCTCTGGTCCGCACGTAGGTCAGCGCCCGGAACCCGAGGTGCTCGAGGATCCCCACCGCAGCGCAGGCCCGGACTCCCCATCCGGCCAGGACCCCGATCCGCTCCTCGGGGTCGAGCTCGCGGGATCGGCTCCACAGCTCCTCGGCCGGGATGCGCACCAGGGTGGTCCAGGTGGCCGGGGCCTGCGTGCCGGGGTCGGCGACATCGACGAGCCGCATCCCCGGCTGGGCGTTGGCCAGCGCCAGCACCGGAGTCCCGCCGGCGGCGTCCGGCCAGGCGGCGACGCCTCCGGGGAAGTACCCGACCACCTCGTAGCCCTTGCCCCGGAAGGCGTCGGCGGCCTTGTCCAGGGGCGACGTGGGGTCCTCCAGGATCACGAGGCGGGCGTCGAGCGGCAGCAGGTCCCGGGCCCGGCCCCCCAACCCAGGTCCCGCTTCGTACAGCAACGGGATGCTGCCCGGGATGTGCGCTGAAAGGTACTCGGCAGGGGCCCGGAGGTCGATCACGATCCCCTCTGCCCGCACCAGCTGCCGGACCCGATCGGCCGGCAGGGCCCGGAGCGTGGTCACCCTCATGCAGCGGTACGCTAGCAGCATGATCCTGGTCACGTTGGCTGCGTTGATCATCCTGCCACTGGTCGAGATCGCCTCGATCGTTTGGGTGGCCCACCTGGTGGGCGTGGTGCCCATGCTGGGCCTGCTGGTCCTGGTCAGCCTGGGTGGGGCGGCCCTCGCCAAGAGAGCCGGGCTCGGCGCCTGGAGGCGGTTCCGGGCGACGCTCGCCGCCGGCGACATTCCCTCGGGGGAGGTCTTCGACGGGGTGCTGATCCTGGTTGCCGGCGGGCTGTTGATTGTCCCCGGTTTCGTCACCGACATCCTCGGGCTGCTGCTGCTGGTGCCGGCGGTCCGGTCAGTCGTCAAGTGGCTGTTCTGGCGCCGCATGAGGCGGAAGCTGATCGAGCTGACCGAACGCACCAACAACCGGGTGGGCGCCCGGCGGGTCGCCCCGTTGCGGGTCGAGTCGGTGCGGATCGATGGATCCGGCACGCCCAAACGGGGGATCGAAACGGACTAGTCCAACTGGTGTCTAGACCCGTATGGAAGAAAGTGCTAGATTTTGGGTTGGTCGAGTTGACAGTTCGTACCCCCGGCGTGCACAGAAGCCCCGGGGCAGAAAGGGGTTCCCAACCATGAGGCAGCTCTACATTCAGGAGCCTTGGGCGAACCTGGGGTATGAGTCGCAGCAACAGCTTGTGAATGAGCTGATGATCCGGATGCAGGTACTCGAGGCGCGAATCCGCCAGCTCGAGGAATCAGTCACCACCGTGCGGCTAGATCCAGAGCCGGTCAGCGTCGGCAGCTAGACGGCCCACCGGCCGTCTTTTGTTGCCAGCTTCTTCTTTCGCACCTCCTCAGCCGTCCCCCGGCCCTCCGGCCGCGGGGACGGCGCTGTGACTCCAAGCTGCGCCCAAGATCGTTCTGGGCTGGAATCCCCCCGCTCGCGACGGGCCTGAGGCGCGACTCGTTTGGCTCCCTGCCGCTGAGGGTTGCCTTGCTGGTGCAGTGCTGTGGTTTTGTGCTGCGAGGGTCGCCTACGCGGCTTCCTTCGGGGTGATGCGTACGTCCAAAACCGAGCGCCTCGATCTGAGACAGGAGGCGCTTCGCCTCCCGCTCGGGGTCGATGTGACGCTGGTAGTAGTCAGCTCCGGGATCCTCGTAGACGACGCCGGTGGTGAGCGTCCACCAGATGGCCACCAGCATTGAGTGGGCCACCGCCATCGCTGCCTTGTTGGATCCCCGACGTTTGGCAATGCGTCCGTACAGGGCGTGGAAGTAGGTACTCCTCATCCGGGAAACCGACCGCGAGCACTCGATCAGGGTTTTTCGCAGATGCCGGCCCCCCTGGCGGGTACCCGCCGGTCGCTTCTTGCCCGCCGACTCGTAGCTGGCCGGCGCCACCCCGGCCCAGGCGCATAGATGCCCGGCGGTCGGGAACCGGCTCATGTCCACCCCGATCTCTCCGATGATCGACTGTGCAGCTGCCTCCTGGATGCCCGGGATCGCGCTGATCAGCACCACCGCCGACTCAAAAGGGAGCATCCGCTCGCCGATTTCCTTGCCGAGTGCCTCGATCGATGCATCCAGGAAGTCGATGTGGCCGATCACCTGCCGGCACACCACGGCGTGATGGGACCCGAAGTGACCCGACAATGCCTCGATCAACTCGCCCTGACGGGGGCGCAGCCTGCCCAGGGCCAGCTCGGCCAGCTTGGCGGGGTCCCGCTCGCCGGCGATCAGTGCCTCGACGATGCGACGGCCGGACAGCGTCCAGACGTGTGAGGCGACCGAGGTGATCTTGATCCCGGCGTCCTGCAGGACCTTCTCCAGGCGCTGGATCTCCCGGCCCCGCTCGGTGATCTGCGTCTTGCGGTAGCGGGTCAGCTCCCGCAGCTCGCGGATCTCGGGAGGTGGCACGAACGACGGCCGTACCATCCCGTGGGCGGCGACATCGGCCAGCCACTCGGCGTCCGCCAGGTCGGTCTTGCGTCCCGGCACGTTCTTCACGTGCTGTGCGTTGCACAGCCACAGCTCGGGGAACAGCCCCTCCATCGGGTAGTAGACCGGCTTCCAGTACACGCCGGTCGCCTCAATGGCCACCCGGACCACCTCCGCCTCCTTCAGGAAGGCGGTCAAGGCCGCTACTCCCCGCCGGGTAGTGGCGAAGGTCCGCTTGACGTAGCTGGCCTCGCCATCGTCGGCCAAGGCCCGTACCGCCGCCACGACGTTGTCCCGGTGCACGTCAAGGCCCGCCACCGGGTCGCGCAACTGCTTCACAGCCTCCCTCCCTCCCCTGGTGTCCAACCGGCACCTGCGTAGGCCGACAGGAGAGGACCTCGGTTGAAGCGGATTCTGGGCTTCGTGCACGAAGCGACACTCGTAGGTCCCCACAGGTCCCCCGCCATACTTTGTACGCGCACAGGGCGGCAAGAACGTTACGGCGACCCACCTCCCGGCCATGTCATTCAGGATTCCATAGCCACCGGTGGCCGAAGGCCATGACTACTTTGTAACCTGGCGGCTCTATTTGATCCCTCACGTTACAAAGAAGCTCGTTGCGGGGCGCTGAAGCGGGAGTCGCCGGCTGGCTGGACCCTGGGCAGGGGGCGATGCGCCGGGCCGGCACAGCTCAGGTTCCCGAGAGCCACTCCCGTGCCCGTTCCGGGTAGGGCGCCCGCCGCCAGCCCCGGGTCGAGCGGCGCCAGTGGGTGACCCGCCGGCGCATGTCGTCGGTCCAGCCGTCGTGCACAGGGACCCCGAGCTCGGCGCCGAACGTGTGCGCCGCCTCGGTGGAGGCGAGCACGGTGCGCACCCAGGCCCCCGGCCTCGAGACCAGGATCAGTTCGGCGTTCCGGGCGCCGATCCGCATCGTGACCCCCTCGACCCCCGGGTGGGCAGCGACGAAGCGCACCGCCCGCTGGGCCGGGTCACCCATAGCGGTCAGCCACGCTTGCGGGCGAGGCCGAAGAAACCGAATCCGGCCCTGCGGCCCCGGGCGTGCGACGCCCCTGCCGCCTCAAGCCGTCCGGACAGGGCCTTCCAGGCCAGCTCGACCCACGGCCCGCCGAACGAATAGACGATCAGCGCCTTGCCCCGGGGCCGCAGCACCCGGATCATCTCGTCGCAGTAGGGCGGGGCGTTGTGGCACACAACCAGGTCGAAGCCGGCGTCCTCCGCCTTCAGGTGGGCGGCGTCGCCGGTCTCGAAGGTGATGTCCAGGTCATCGGCGGCGGCGTCGCGGCGAGCGACCTTCACCATGTGCGGGGAGACGTCGATGCCGACGACCTCGGCGTCGGGGTACTGCCGCTTGAGCCGCCGGGCGGCGAAACCGGTCCCGGTGCCGACGTCGAGGATCCGCCCAGGAAGGCCGCGCAGGTCGAGCAGGGCGACCTCGAGCGCCTCGCCGTAACCCTCGATCTCGGTTACCTCGTCGTAAAGGGGCGAGGTGAAGTCGGAGACGCGCCGGGAGATCTGCCCGGTCCAGGAGAGCTGTTCCGGGAAGGTGGCGAAGGCGACCAGGGCTGGTGCCAGGCCGGCGGGCGCCCAGGAGAGCAGCGCACCGCGAAGCGCCGAGCGGGTGGGAAACATGCCGCCCCCGCCGGGAACTCCGGATCCGGCCAGGTCTTGCTCGCCGGGGCCGTCTCCGCTCGGGTCGGATTGTGGCGAGAACAGGTCGGCGAAGGCTCCGGACGCGCCCCGGCGCTGCGCCTCCCCCGGATCGTCCGACGGCCGGCTCGCTGGCATGCGAAAAGCATACCCACTGCGGTCCCGCCCGCCCGGGGGCCGGCCGGGCGCCCTCCGCCCGTCCCCCAGCGCGGCCGCGACCGGGTGCCGTTTGCCCCCGCGCCCGGTCCCGGCGATAGTGCTGGCCATGGATCCGATCGAACGCCTCTTTGACGAGGGTGGCGTGGGCGGCGGGCCCGAGCTGGAGCTCCCCGACGAACTCCGCCGGCTGTACGGGGGGCCGTTGCTGCTGCCCGCACAAGCCCTCTACGCCAACTTCGTCCAGTCGATCGACGGCATCGTGGCGATCCGCTCGGTGCCCTCCCCGAGCTCGGTGATCAGCGGCCATGCCGCCAGCGACCGCTTCGTCATGGCCCTCCTGCGGGCGGCAGCCGACGCCGTCCTGATCGGGGCAGGGACCATGCGGGACGCTCCCGGGCACCAATGGACCCCGGCCGGGGTCGACCCCGAGCGCGCCGTCCTGTATGCCGGATTCCGGGAACGGCTCGGCCTACCCCCGCAGCCCCGGCTGGTCGTGCTTACCGCCTCGGGGGGGCTCAACCCGGGCCACCCCGGCTTTGATCCGGGGGCGCTCGTGATCACTGGCGAAGCTGGGGCGCGCCGGTTGGCTGGTTCGCTGCCCGGATCCTGCGAGCTGGTTGTCCAAGCGGGTAGCGAGCGGATCGATGTCGGCGAGGCGCTCGGCATCCTCCGGGCCGGCGGGATGCGCCGGATCCTCAGCGAGGCCGGGCCGGCGGTCACCGGCCAGCTGCTCGCCCGCTCGCTGCTCGACGAGCTGTTCGTTACCCAGGCGCCGGTGCTGATCGGCAGCGATCGCAACGGTTCCCGGGCACTCACCGGGGAGGCACCGGTGCCGGTCGCCGTCGCTGGCGGGCTGGGGCGACCTTCCACATTGGTCAGTGCCGGCCGCCACGGGTCGTACCTGTTCCTCCGCTACCGGCTGACCGGCCGGGCGGCCGGATGACCCCCCGGAACAGCAGCCCCACCAGCGCCGGCGGCCCCAGCGTCCTGGCCTGCCTCGTCCACGAGGCGCCGGACTGCGTCGCCGACCTCATCGCCAACCTGCGATGCCTCGACCCGGAGGCGACGATCCTGCTCTACGACGGCGGGGCGTCGGGTGCCGCCCGCGGGTTCCACCGGCCCGGCGACGGCGTCCACGTGCACCCGGCCTCCCATCCGATCGGTTGGGGCCGCCTCCACGAGTTCGCCGTCGATTGCCTCCGCTACGGTGTCGACGACCTGGGCATGGCGGCGATGACCATGCTGGATTCCGACCAGTTGCTGGTCCGCCCCGGCTATTCGGCGGCCCTGCTCCGCTGGCTGGCCGGCCACCCCTCGGCCGGCTGCCTGGTGACTGCCCCCGGTGTCCAGCCGCCGGGGACGATGATCGGGCCGGCCCAGGCAGCATGGCGGGAGATCGACCGGTGGCGGCCCTTCCTCAGCCGGTTCCCGGGCGGCCAGGACAAGTTCCCGCACTGGACCTTCTGGCCCGGGACGGTGTTCACGGGGTCTGCGGCGAGCGCGGCGCTGGGGATCTGGGGGGATGATCAGCTGCGGGCGATCCTCGCCGGGACCGAGATGTGGGCGACCGAGGAGATCGTGCTGCCGTCGCTGGTGGCTCTCGCCGGGCATGAGGTCGTGGCGAACCCGTTCAGCCTGGAATTTGTCCGCTACCGCAGCGAGCTGACCCTCGATCAGCTTGACCTGGCGTACCGGCGGCCGGATGCGTTCTGGGTGCATCCGGTCGCCCGGCGCTACGACGACCCGATCAGGCGGGCCATCCGGGAGCACTTCGGTTACACCTCGTCACCGCCGGCGGGCAACGGCGGGCCATCCTCCGCCGCAGCTCCGCCGGCCGTTCCGCCGGCCGTTCCGGGCACACCGCGCCGGGTCCAGGTCAGCTGCGTCCTCCCGGTGACCGCCAGCCTCCACCAGGTCGCCCAGGGCGTGCGCTACTTCCTGCGGCAGGACTTCGCCGATTGCGAGCTGGTGATCGTCGACGACGGGGCGGTCCCGGCGGCCACGGTGGCCCCCGCCGACCCCCGGATCCGCTGCATCCGGCTGGACGGGCCGGCCTCGCTCGGGCAGAAGCGCAACATCGGCTGTGCTCAGGCCTGGGGCGAGATCATCGTCAACTGGGACGACACCTCATGGCACGCCGGCTGGCGGGTCGCCCACCAGGTCGAGGCCTTGCGCAGGGCCGGCGCCGAGGTCTGTGGGCTCCGCCGGTTCCCGGTGGTCCGCCCTCCCTCCGGGCCGGCCTGGTGGTGCGAGCCGCCGGGCCAGGCGGCCTGGGTGGCCGATGCCACGGCCTGTTTCCGCCGGAGGCTCTGGGAGCGCTATCCCTTCGGCGACGCCGACCATGCGCTCGACGCCGCCTACCTCAGCCACGTTGCGCCCGAACGGATCCTGGCACTGCCCGACACGTCGTTCTTTGTCGCCATCTCGCGGGGCGACCTCAATGGCGATGGGATGGACTGCCTGCCGCGGGCGGTGGGCGAGCTGCGGGCAGTGCTCGGTGCTGACTGGGCGTTCTACGAGGACGCCAGCGGCGAGGCGGCTAAAGCTAAATCCCGGGCCGCTGACCGCCCCCGATGAGCGGGGGAGGCTTGCCCTCCTCGGTCCACATCGGGTGCCGGCGGAACAGGCCGCCCCAGCCCAGGTGTTCCCACTTCTGCTCGGAGTAGGGCTGCAGGGAGTCGACCTCGCTGGCGGAGAGATCGGTATAGATCGCCTCGGTGGTGATCCGGGGGATACGGTCGGCCGGCACCTCCAGGTAGCGGTCGCCGTGCCCGGTCTTTACCGCGATGCCGTGGAAGATGTCCGCGTTCTCGTCACCGAGTAGCGACTCGGCGGTGCCGATCGTGCCGCCATCCTTGTCGAACACCTGGCCCTTGTAGGGCATCGCCAGCCAGGAGACGGGCTTCTCTTCTCCGAGTGTCATCGACCCATGCTACCCGGGCTCAGCGCGGAGAGCGGCCCGGCAGGCCAGCAGGCGCCCGCGGCGCGGCCGGGCTTGCTGCGCGAGCGACCCGGCTTTCCTCTCGCGCCGCCTTGCGCAGCTTCAGTGCCAGCGTGGGGCAGTTCGACACCGCCCACTTCGCCTGGGCGCGCAGCTGCGGCGGCAGCGCCCCGGGTCGGATGATCGGGAAGCCCCAGTCGTCGAGCTGGATCCACTCGGGGAGCAGCTCGGCGCAGATGCCGTGACCGGCGCAGGCGATCATGTCGACGGTCAGCTGCTGGGGGTCAGCGGCCATGGTTACCTCGCGGCCCTTCCGGCCTGGTTCGGGTGGCGGGGGTTGTACCCGTTGCCGCGCCCGAGCCCGGGCACCTTGATCACTGGCGACGAGTAGCTGCCGCCGCAGGGCTGGCCGCGCAGGTGGCGGTCGACGTCGGCGGCAAAAACGCTCAGCGCGCTGCGCAGCAAGCGCACCGACCCGTTCGGGTGCTGGCACGCCCCCCGGCCCTCGATGTCCGAGGCCCACCGCTGCAGGCGGGCGAGGCCCTGGGGCGGCACGGGTCCGTGGCTGAGCGCCGCCGCCTCGGCGGCGATCGCCGGGAGCCCGAATACGCACGGCCCGCATTGGCCGGCGCTCTCATTGGCGTACCACTGCATGATCCGGGCCGTCTCGGCGAGGCCGCAGGCGCCTTCGGGCAGGACGATCACGATCCCCGCTCCTGGGGCCGCCCCCGTTGCCCTCAGCCCCGCCTTGCTGAACGGGGCGCCGAAGTGCGAGGCGGGGACCCAGCCGCCGAAGAACCCGCCCACCAGGGCCGCGGCGGGGCGGGCGGTCGGGGCGGCCCGGTCGATGATGGCGCCGAGCGGGACGCCGAGGGGCACCTCGGTGACGCCTGGGTGGACGATCGCACCGCTGACCGTGACCAGCATCGTGCCCGGCTCCTCCCGGGTCCCGGCGCCGCGGAACCAGGCAGCACCGTAGCGGGCGATCTGGGCCAGGTGGGCCAGCGTCTCGACGTTGTCGACCAGGGTCGGTCGACGGGCGACGCCCCGCTCGAACGGTCGGGGAGGGGTGGCCGTGGGGAGGGCGGTGCCGCCGTTCAAGTAATGGACAAGGGCCGACTCCTCGCCGGTGACGTACCCGGGCGGGGTCTCGGCGATCTCGACCGGTACCGGCGGCGGTTCAGACCTCTGCCGCTCGTTCAGCGCCCGGGTCATCGCGTTGAGCGCCTGTTTTGCGCTGTGCTCGATGGCGATCACGACCTGGTCCGCCCCGACCGCGGCGGCGGCGTACAGAGCGCCGTCGATGACGAGATGCGGCAGCGAGGTGAGCAGGAGTTTGTCCTTGTGGCTGGCCGGCTCGCCCTCGGTGCCGTTGGCGACGACGAACGGGGTCCCCCGCCCGTCGGCGACGGAGCGCATCTTGATTGCCGTCGGGAAGGCGGCCCCGCCGCGCCCGCTGAGGCCGGCCCGTTCAACCTCATCGATCAGCGCGGTCAGCGGCCGGCTCCGGGGGACCGGGGGCCGGGGGTAGCGGCTGCGGTGCTCGGCCAGCGACGGCGCCGACCAGCCCCCGGCCGGCAGGTCGACCAGCAGCCGGAGCCCCGAGGTCGGGGGTGTGTCGTCTCGGTCAGTCACCTGGACGGCGAGTGGCATTGCATCGTTCTCCTAGGTTGCCCACACAAGCTAGGTTGCCCACACAAGCGATCTTGGCACCTGTGGGTCAGCCGAACCTGTGGAATTGCTCAGAGTTGCCTGAGAGGAACGCGGGGCCGTGGGGTTTCGCTCTTGCCGGCACTCGCCAGCCGGAGCACGGTCAGGAACGTCACCCCGGCGCAGACCACGATGACGCTGCCGATCATCAGCGGGCTGTGCCGGTCGGTCCCCGATGTGAGGGTATGGATCGTCGTCGTCACAAACAACGGGAAGCTCACGTAGTGGATCTGCCGCCACAACCGTTGTGGGACCCGGGTCCGGAGCAGCGAGGTGAGCTCGACCGCCACCAGCAGGTAGAAGGCAACGATCCCCCAGGCGACGGCTCCCGGGTGCCAGCTGCCGGTGAGCGGCACGAGCACATTCTCCAGGCTGAAGTGCACGTAACTGTCCAGGAGGATCGCCGCGACGTGGATGCCGGTGAACACCAGCGCGGCGCCGCCCAGGAACCGGTGCAGGTCGAGCAGCCACGCCGGCCGGGTCACCCTGCCTACGGCGCGGGTCGTCATGGCCAGGCCCCACAGCACCGAGGCGGCAAGCAGCGCCCAGGCCAGGATGCCGCCGGAGCGGGCCACGTACCACCAGAGCTGACCGTGCATGATGGTTAGACCTCCTTGCTCGGCTGGAGGAGCCCGATGTCGGTGCCGGGTACGAGGAAAGTCGCCAGGTTGGCGGTGGGCACCGCCGCGCCGTCATCGGTGACGAGCAGGCCGGCTGCGCCCACCTCGTCGAGTAGATCGGGCCCGGACAGCGGACCAGCCAGGAAGACCGCCTTGGCCAGGATCTCCGCCCGCCACGCCTCGTCGGCGACGACGGTCACGGCGGCGAGCCCGGAGGCGGCCGGGTGACCGGACCGGGGGTCGATCAGGTGGTGCGCCGACTTGCCGTCGGGCCCGGTCCAGAGCCGCCGGAGCCGGCTGGTCGTGGCGATCCCGCCGTTGCCGACCCCGAGCAGGGCGATCAGCTCACTGCCGTACGGGTCGTCGACGCCGATCACCCACCCGGCATCGGGGCTGGGGTCCGCCGGGTCGGCGGCCGGGCCTCGACCGGCGACGCGCAGGTCGCCGCCGACGTTGACGCAGGCGCCGCTCGCCCCGGCGGCCAGTAATTCCTCGACGACCATGTCCGCCGCCAGTCCCTTGCCGATCCCTCCGGGATCGAAGCCGGTGTGGGCCGGGAGCTGAACCGTCCCGGCTGCAGCGTCAACCCGGATGCCGCCGGCACCGATCGTCAGCGTGACGCCGGCGAGTTGCGAGCCTGCCGGGAGGGAGTCGAGGGCCTCGAAGCTGACCGTGTAGCCGGCCCGGAGCACGTCGCCCAGGATGGTCGGGTCGTAGGCGCCTCCGGTGGTGCACCACCCCAGGAGCGCCCGTTCGACCAGGTGCTGGGTCTCCCAGGAGACCTCGACCGGGGTGCCCAGGGCATCGTTGAGCCGGCTGACCTCGCTCGTCGGGATGAAGCGGCTCCAGAGCCCCTCCAGCTCCTCGAGGCGCCGCCGCGCGGTCCCGAGCAGGCCTGACGGAGCGCCACAGACGACGACCGTGGCGTCGCTGCCCATCACCCGGAAGTCCGCATGTTCCATGGTCGTGGCGGTGGCTCAGAAGCTGGCGCGGGTCCGGGTGACCGGGGCCGGCGCCTGCGTCTGCACCGGGGCGGGCTGCACCGGGGCGACCGTGGGCTGGCTGGCAACCGGCGGGGGAGCCTGGGTGGCGGCGGCTGCCGGCGCCGTTACCGGAGCCGGGGGGGGCGCGACGGTGGCGGGCGCTACGACCGGGTGGTAGGCGGCGGCAGCGTGGGTCGGTAGCGGCTGCCCTCCGGGCGCCGGCACCGACGCTACCGCGGCGTGGGTGGTCACCGGGCTCGGCGCGGGCGGCGGGACGACCGCTGCGGTCGAGACCGTGCCCGCAGCGGTGGAGGGCGTGGGCGACGGTGCGGCGGTGGGGGCCGTCGCCGGAGCGCCGGTGGCGGGCGGGGTCCCCGTCGTGGAAGCGGGGGCGGTGGCAGCCAGGCCGCCGATGATCCCGACGAAGCCGCCGATCGACAGTAGGGTCACCGCAGTTCTCGACTGGGCGGCCGGGTGGCGCCGCGAGACTGGGTCGGCGGGGCGGCGGGCACTCGCTGGGCGGAACGGGCTGGTGGGGCCGCTCGGGCCGGAGTCGTAGCTCAGCCGGTTCGGGCGCTGCTTGGGCGTGCCTCGCCCCGAGGACCCCCAAAGCGGGGGCGGTGGTGCGGGTGGACGCTGCATCGGGCCTCCTCTACGGGGTTCGCCCCGGTGGTCGAACCGGTCGTCCGTTACCGCAGGCCGTCTCGGTTCGGGTACGGGTGGCGATCAAATTTGCTCGGGCCTTAGAGAACCGCGTGGTCGATGTGGTTGGTCTGGTCCTTCGTCGTCGGGGGGGATCGTCTCAGTGTTCATTTAGAGGCTGCTGGGTGTTCTTTAAGGCATCTCAGCTGGCGTGCGTACGGGTGACCGGGGCGTACCACAGCGAACCTGTCGAGGGAGTCGCCGCCGCACTGGACGAGCTGGCATCGCTCGACGACGTGGCGCTGGCGCCGGTTGCGCTGCCGCTGGCGGCCGAGTTGGCGGCCGAGTTGGCGGGCGGAGCGGTCGTGGCGGTCGACGTGGCGCCGGTTCCGGCGTTGGCCGCCGCCAGCCCCAACGCCCCGGCCAGCAGCCCGCCGGCGGAGAGGGCGGCGACGGCCCGGCGGGCACCCCTCGCCGGATGGCGCCGGCGCGGGGTCGGGAGGGCGCGGTGTGGCGTTTCCATCGGAGGTTTCCTCTCGTCCGGGGGGCAGGTCCTTGCTTTTTTCGGCAAACCCACCATCGAGCCCCCAGTTCAGAACTGGCTCAGAGCCTCCTGGGGGCCAAGGCAGACTTCCGGACACGCTGGATCGCCGGGTGCGGCCATGGGCGGATGCTGAGACTGCCCCCATCGGGCTCTGAGAAAATCCTGAAGATGGGGGCCGACACTCCGCGCATGCAACGACCCACCCGCATCCTGGTGGCCGACGACGAGGAGAACATCCGCGAGCTGCTCGCCATGGGTCTGCGCTACGAGGGCTTCGAGGTGGAGGTCGCCGGCGCGGGCCGGGCTGCGCTGGCGGCGGTGCCGAGGTTCCGCCCGGACCTGATCGTGCTCGATGTGATGATGCCCGACCTCGACGGCTTCGACGTCTGCCGCCGGCTGCAGGCCGAGGGCCAGCGGGCGCCGGTGATCTTCCTTAGGGCGAGCCGCAGAACAATCCGCGCATTATAAGGTGATGCGGTGTAGCCTTCGGGAGTGGAGATCGCTCCGGAGGTTCTGAGCAAGGTGTGCGGGTGGGTGATGCCCCACCTGGACGAGCGCCAGCGGCGGATCCTCGCCGGGGCACTGGCCAGAGCGGCCGGCAGGGGTGGCGTCAGCGCCGTGGCTGCCGCCGCCGGCATGGCACGCAACACCGTGATCGACGGCACCAAACAGATCGACTCTGGGGTGGAGCCGACCAAACGGGTGCGCCGCTACGGGGGCGGGCGTCCGCACCTGCTGGATCGTGACCCCACCCTGTGGTCCGACCTGGATTCCCTGGTCGATCCCGAGTCCCGGGGGGACCCGATGTGCCCGCTGCGCTGGACGGTCAAGTCCACCGCCCAACTGGCCGGCGCCCTGAATGCCATGGGCCACAAGGTGAGCCCCGACACCGTGGGCCGGCTGCTGCACGTCATGGGCTACAGCCTGCAGGGGACCTCCAAGCAGGTCGAGGGCATCAACCACCCCGACCGCGATGCCCAGTTCCACTACCTGAACGAACAGGTGGCCGAGCACCTGGGCGCCGACCAGCCGGTGATCAGCGTGGACACCAAAAAGAAAGAGCTGGTGGGCAACTTCGCCAACAAGGGCCGGGAGTGGCAGCCCGGGGGCTCGCCCACCGAGGTCGAGGTGCACGACTTCGTGGACCCCACCCTCGGCCGGGCCGTCCCCTACGGGGTGTACGACCTGTCGGCCAACCAGGGCTTTGTCGGCGTCGGCACGGACAACGACACCGCCGCCTTTGCCGTCAACACCATCGGGCGCTGGTGGGACATGGTGGGCTCGGTCGCCTACCCCGGGTCCAGCGGACTCCTCATCACCGCCGACGCCGGCGGGTCCAACGGCTACCGCAACAGGCTTTGGAAGCGGGAGCTCTCCGCACTGGCCGCCCGGACCGGCCTGGAGATCACCGTGTGCCACCTGCCGCCGGGCACCTCCAAGTGGAACAAAATCGAGCACCGCCTGTTCTCGGCGATCTCGATGAACTGGCGGGGCCGGCCCCTGGTCAGCCACGAGGTCATCGTCGAGCTCATCGCCGCCACCAGCACCCGAACCGGGCTCACCGTTCAGGCCGAACTGGATCCCGGCACCTATCCCAAGGGCACCAAGATCACCGACAAGGAGCTGGCGGCTCTCCCCGTGACCCATCACGCATTCCACGGCGATTGGAACTACACCGTGAGCCCGCTTAGGGAATGACGCTCATGTAATTTAACGGTGGGCCCT
>DAIQBQ010000019.1:0-17255 GCA_036781065.1 Actinomycetota bacterium | reverse complement strand
GCGCGACAGGCCGGGATTTCGACTCAGAGCCCATCCCTTGGAATTACTCATCTAGATCCGCCCAGGTCCGGTCGGCGGCAAACATGCTGCTTGGCAGGTTTCGATTGTGAGCAGTGGAGGGTATCCATGTTCGTTCGGTCTGGTAGCGCGTTCCGGGGCCGATCGCGAAACTTTTAGTCTCGCTCTCGTCGCCGCCCTCCCCCGGCCGCCGCCCGGTAGCATTGATCCGGGCGAGCGCCAACGCCCCCCTACCTGACCACCCGTCCCGAGCACTCCCCGACCGTCTGACGCCTATGCCGCAAGAGCTTTCCGATCTGGTGCAGCTGTGGGACCTGAGCCCCGTGCTGGACGGCATCCTCATCGACGGCGAGGGCGGGCTCCCCGACGTCGCTCGCCCGTTCACTGTCGCCGGGCTGGCGCGCCGGCTGTCGCCGCTGGTGGTCGTCCTGCCCCGCAGCCGGGACGCCGAGACGTTCGTCACCGCCCTCCAGCCGTGGGTCGGCCCGGAGGTGCGGGTGGAGCTGTTCCCAGCCTGGGAGGTGCTGCCCGGGGAGGCGATGTCGCCGACCCTCGAGACGATGGGCCGGCGGTTGCGCACGTTGTGGGAGCTGGCCGGCCCACCCGCCGGAGGCCAGATCCCGCCGACGATCGTGGTCACCTCCGTCCGCGCCTACCTGCAGCAGGTTGGCGCCCCGCCGGCCGAGTCGCTCCGGCTCATCCCCGGCATGGTCATGAGCCTGGAGGAGATCGAGCGGACGCTGGCGGCGTTCGGCTACGAGCGCAACTACCTGGTCGAACGCCCCGGCGAGTTCTCGGTCCGGGGCGGCATCCTCGACGTCTACCCGCCCGGAGCGGAACCGGTCCGGGCCGACTTCTTCGGCGACGAGCTGACGTCGCTCAAGGTCTTCTCGCTGTCCAGCCAGCGGAGCCACGCCGACGCCCGGGAGTCGGTGATCCTGCCCGTCGCCGAGCTCCGGATGGACGCCCAGACGATGGAGCGGTCCGCCGCTCTCCTCGCCGGAGCGGGGCGCAAGGGGCCCGCCGCAGAGCCTGCTGCCGGCCCCGCCGCAGAGCCTGCCGCCGGGCCCGCCGCCGGCCAGGCTCTGGAGCCCGACGACGACGAGACCCCCCGGGAACCGGCCCGGCGCTCCGACCTGGAGCGGCTGGCCGCCGGGCTCAGCTTCCCCGGGATGGAGGCCTACCTCGCCACCCTGGCCGGGCCGCTGCACCCGCCCGCCGCCTTGCTGGCGGGCAAGGAGGGCAACGGCGGGTCGATCGTGATCTGCGACCCCAAGTCGTGCCGGGACCGGGCGGCCGACTTCCTCGCCCAGGCCGCCGAGTGGGCCTCCCCGGAGGCGGCGACGATGTTCGTCGACTGGGAACGCGCCGCCGGCGATGCGGCGGTGATCGAGTTGTGGCCGTTCCGCCGGGCCGGCGAAGGCATCGACCTTGACGTCACCGGGTGGGACGAGTCGGTGGGCCAGCCGGAGAAGCTGGTCGCCGCCCTGCTGCACGCCCAGGCCGAAGGGGCGACGATCGCCGTCGCCGGGGGCCGGGCTGCCGGGCGGGCCAAGGAGGTGCTGTCCGAGGCCGGGCTCGGGCTGCCGCTGGCCACCGCCCAGGTGGGAACCGCGGTGATGACCTCGGCGAGTGTCGAGCGGGGATTCCTGTTGCGCTTCAACGGCAAGCCGGTGCTGGCACTGGTGGGTGAGGCGGACCTGTTCGGCAGGCGCCGGCCGGTCGTCGCCCCGCCCCAGGAGGCCGGTGCCCGGGCGACCGCCCTGGTGCTGCAGCTGGCGACCGGCGACTACGTGGTCCACGAGACCAACGGTGTCGGCCGCTACCTCGGCATGGTCACCCGGACGGTGGCCGGCATCTCCCGGGACTACCTGCTGATCGAGTACGCCGGCGACGACCGGCTCTACGTCCCGGTCGAGAATCTGACCGTCGTCACCAAGTACGCCGGCGGCGAGGCCCCCCGGTTGAACAAGTTGTCCAGCGGCGACTGGGAGAAGACCCGGTCCCGGGCCCGGCGGGCGGTGGCCGGCATCGCCAAGGAGCTGGTCGTCCTCTACGCCAAGCGGACCCACTCGCCCGGACACGCCTTCGCCGCCGACACCCCGTGGCAGGGCGAGCTCGAGGACGCCTTCCCGTACCTGGAGACGCTGGACCAGGCCCGGGCGATCGACGAGGTGAAGGCGGACATGGAGAAGCCGGTGCCAATGGACCGGCTGATCTGCGGAGACGTCGGCTACGGCAAGACCGAGATCGCGGTTCGGGCGGCGTTCAAGGCGGTGCAGGACGGCGCCCAGGTCGCCGTGCTGGTCCCGACGACAATCCTCGCCCAGCAGCACACCCAGACCTTCACCGAGCGCTTCGCCGGCTTCCCGGTCAAGGTCGCCCAGCTCTCCCGGTTCCTGTCCGCCAAAGAAGAGGCAGAGACCGTCGAGGGGCTGGCGACGGGCAAGGTCGACGTGGTCATCGGCACCCATCGACTCCTCCAGAAGGACATCAAGTTCCACGAGCTCGGCCTGCTGGTCGTCGATGAGGAGCAGCGGTTCGGGGTCAAGCACAAGGAGGCGCTCAAGAAGCTGAAAGCCAACGTCGACGCCCTGGCGCTGACCGCCACACCGATACCGCGCACGCTGGAAATGGCGCTGGCGGGCATCCGCGACCTGTCGATCGTCGATACCCCGCCGGCCGACCGCCGCCCGGTGCTCACCTACGTCGGTGCCTACGAGCAGCGGATGGTCACCGCGGCGATCCGCCGGGAGCTCGCCCGGGACGGCCAGGTGTTCTACGTGCACAACCGGGTGCGGACGATCCTCGGGGCCGCCCGGCGGATCCAGGCGATGGTCCCGCAGGCCCGGGTGGCGATCGCCCATGGGCAGATGAGCGAGGACGAGCTGGAACGGGTCATGGTCGGCGTCTGGGACGGCAAGACCGACGTCCTGGTGTGCACGACGATCATCGAGAGCGGTCTGGACATCCCGACGATGAACACGCTGATCGTCGAGCGGGCCGACCGGCTCGGCCTGGCCCAGCTGTACCAGCTGCGCGGCCGGGTCGGGCGGGCACGGGAGCGGGCATACGCCTACCTCTTCTATCCCGACGAGGCAATCCTGACCGACGAGGCAATGGAGCGGTTGAAGACGCTGTCGGAGTTCACCGAGCTGGGCAGCGGCTTCAAGATCGCCCTGCGCGACCTGCAGATCCGCGGCGCCGGCAACCTGGTCGGGGCGGAACAGTCCGGCCATATCGCGGCGGTCGGCCTCGACCTGTACGTCAAGATGATGAACGAGGCGATCCAGGAGCTGTCCGGGACCCCGGTCGAGGTCCCGGTGGAGGTGCGCATCGACCTTCCCGTGGACGCCTTCGTCCCGCCTACCTACATCGCCCGCGAATCGCTGCGCATCGAGGCCTACCGGCAGATCGAGAAGGTGCGCACCGGCGGGGAGGTGATCGCGCTCCGCGAAGAGCTGACCGACCGCTACGGCCCGCCGCCGGAGCCGACCGAGAACCTGCTGGCGGTAGCCGAGCTCCGGGCCTACATGGCCGAGGTCGGCCTGACCGACATCAGCGTGCGCAACGGGGTACTGAAGGCCCAGCCGGTGCCGTCGCTGAAGGATTCGCAGGAGGTCCGGCTTGAGCGGCTGTTCCCGGGATCGGTCTACAAGCCGGTCACCGGGACCCTGATCATGCCCGCTCCGGCGCGGCAGCTGGTGACCTGGGTGTTGTCCAGCCTCCGCGCTATCCTCCAGTGAGTGTGCGACGCTTCTCGATCCATCGCAGCCGGCGGATCGCAGCCCTGGCCGCAGTCCTGGGGTTGGCACTGACTGCCTGCAACAACAGCATCGGGACGTTCTGGGCGCCGGTCGCCGCGGTCGTCGGCGGCGAGAAGATCCCGGAGAACGAGGTCAACGCCCAGGTCGCCCTGAACTCCAGCCAGTTCCCCGGCTTGAACCAGGGCCCGCACTCCAACATCACCCGCCTCGACGCCCAGCAACAGATGCTGGGAATCGTCATCCAACAGGTGGCACTCAGTCACCAGGCGGCAAAGCTGGGCCTGTCGGTGACGCCGACAGTGTTGTCGGCCTCGCTCGAGGCGATCCGCTCCCAGTACAGCTCGGAGGCCAGCTTCCAGAGAGCGCTCGACCAGGCGGGGATCACGCTGGGCGACCTGACCGAGGCCCGGCGGCTGACCCTGACCGACAACAACCTCTCGAACTCGGTGACCGCCGGCATCAACGCCACACCGGACCAGATCGACGCCGCCTACCAGCAGGACCTGAGCAGCTACCAGGCGAGCTACCACGTCGCCTACATCCTGATCTGCGGTCATTCAGATCCCTCGTCGCAAGTCTGTACGACGACCCCGGCCGACCTGGCCCTGGCCCAACAGGTCGAGCAGAAGGCGCAGTCGGGCGCCGACTTCGGCCAGCTGGCCGCCGAGTACTCCGTCGACACCTCGACCAAGAACAACGGCGGCGACCTGGGCTGGCAGCAGCAAGGGGCGCTGCCCCCGCAGTTCGAACAACAGGCGCTGGCGCTGCAGCTGGGCCAGGTCACCAGCCAGCCGGTCCAGACGAGTGCCGGGTACGCCATCATCAAGCTGCTGGGCAAGGGTGAGTCCCTCGCCGACGCCACGCCTTCGATCAACGCCCAACTGGAGCAGGCCGCGCGCAACCAGGCCCTCACTGAGTACCTGGCCAAGGTGATCGCCGCCACCTCGATCACCGTCAACCCGCAGTTCGGGGTGTTCAACCGCCAGAGCCTGCTGGTCGGGCCACCGCCGGGTGCGGTGCCGTCGCCCGCCCCGAACACCAACGCTGGCGGCGGGCTGGCCGGGCCATGACGGCGATCCATCGCTCCAATCAGGCCCCGCCGACCGTGCACATGGTCGGGCTCGGCCCGGGCTCGGCCGATCTGCTGACGCTGCGCTCCTGGGAGGTGCTCGCCTCGGGCCTGCCGATGCGGATCCGCGACCCCGGTTTCGAGGCGGCCCAGACCGTGCTGGCCCGGGGCTTCGATTTCGAGGAGGTCGAGGAGGCCGACCCGGAGGCGATCGCGGCGTCGGTGATCAGCTGGGCGCGGGAGGTCGGCGCCTGCGTCTACGCGATGCCCGGCCATCCGCTGCAAGCGCCGGAGACCGTCCCCATCCTGAGCCGCGCCCGGGCCCAGGGTGTGGTGGTCGCGCTCGAACCTTCGCTGACCACGCTGGACCGGGAGCTGGGCGAGGATCCGGACACCGGCACCTTCGCCGGCCCGGCGGCGATGCGCGGGGGGATCGCCTTTGCCCGGCTGGTGGCGGTGATGGCCCGGCTGCGTGCCCCCGGGGGTTGCCCATGGGACGCCGAGCAGACCCACCGCTCGCTGGCGATCCATTTGCTGGAGGAGACCCACGAGGTGCTCGACGCCATCGACCGCAACGACTTGATCGACTTGGAGGAGGAGCTGGGCGACCTGCTGCTCCAACTGGTCTTCCACTCTGAGCTGGCAGCCGAGGAGGAGGCATTCGAGGTGGGCGACGTCGTCGAGGAGCTGATGGCCAAGCTCGTCTACCGCCACCCGCACGTCTTCGGCGAGGTGACGGTCAGCGGGGCCGGCGAGGTCGTCAAGAACTGGGAGGCACTCAAGCACGAGCAGAAGCGGCGGACGTCGCTGGCCCAGGGGATCCCGAAGGACCTGCCGGGGCTGCTCTTCGCGCACAAGGTGCAGCGCCGGCTTTCCGGGGCCGGGCTCGGCCCGGAGCCGCCGGCGCTGGCTGCGCTGGCCGCCGAGCTGGAGGCGGTGTCGGGCGGGGACCCACCCGCACGCGGATACCCGGCGCCTGGTGACCCGGACCAGGCCGCCGAGCTGGCGGTCGGCGAGCTGCTGTACGCCGCGGTCGCCCTGGCCCAGCGGGCCGGGGTCGACCCGGAGGGCGCCGTCCGCCGGGCCGCGTTGCGGCACCTGACCGACGCCGAACGGGCCAAGACGGGGCCCACTGCGAGCTCGTCGCGGGCCGCGGCCCCGCCAGAGCGCACGTCGTAACGGGTCGTTCAGCCCATTTGCGCTCTGACCTGTGGAGGATCAAGCTCGCCTGAGGAGCACAATGTTCCACACCCCCAGCTCGGACGGGTCGTTTACCCTATTTGCGCTCTTTGACCAGGCTTCGGGGCCGGGCCTTCGGGGCCGAGGAAGGCCGGAGTGTTCGCGGAGCGGGAGATCCCGCCCTCCGGCTGAGGCCAGAGTAAACTTCCGTTACTTGAGTCAATAGGAGTTAGCTTGCTATGAGTGCGATCGAGTCGCTGCGCGCCCGGGAGATCCTCGACAGCCGGGGCAACCCCACCGTCGAAGTCGATGCCCTCACCCGCGGCGGAGGCTGGGGCCGGGCCGCGGTGCCCGCTGGCGCTTCGACGGGGACCTTCGAGGCCGTCGAGCTGCGCGACGGCAACGGCCGCTACGCCGGCAAGGGGGTGCGGAGGGCGGTCAACAACGTCGAGGAGCTGATCGCCCCGGCCCTCGTCGGGGAGCCGGCCGAGGACCAGCGCGCCGTCGACCGGCTGCTTGGTGACCTCGACGGCACCGACTCCAAGTCACGGCTCGGGGCCAACGCCATCCTGGCGGTGTCGCTGGCAGTCGCCAAGGCAGCGGCCGACGAGCTGCACGTCCCGCTCTACCGCTACGTCGGCGGCTGCGATGCTCACCTGCTGCCGGTCCCACTGATGAACGTCTTGAACGGCGGGGTGCACGCCGACAACACCCTCGACATCCAGGAGTTCATGATCGTGCCGAAGGGGGCGGCGTCGTTTGCCGACGCGCTGCGCATGGGGGCCGAGGTCTACCACGTGCTCAAGAAGGTGCTCCTCTCCCGGGGGTTGTCGACCGGCATCGGCGACGAGGGCGGGTTCGCCCCGAACCTCGCCAGCAACGAGGAGGCGCTGGGGCTGCTCGTGGAGGCGATCCGGCAGGCCGGCTACGAGCCGGGGACCGAGATCGCCCTGGCTCTGGACGTCGCCGCCAACGAGCTCTCCACGGGCGGCAGCTACCGGCTGGCCGGGGAGGGCGTCACGCTCAGCGCCGGGGCGCTGACCGAGCGCTTCGGCGACTGGGTCGACCGCTACCCGCTGGTCAGCATCGAGGACCCGTTGGGCGAGGACGACTGGGAGGGCTGGGCGCATGCCACCCGGGTGCTCGGCGACAAGGTGCAGCTGGTCGGCGACGACCTGTTCGTCACCAACCTGGAGCGGCTCCGGCGCGGCCTCGACGGCGGCATCGCCAACGCCATCCTGATCAAGGTCAACCAGATCGGCAGCCTGACCGAGACCGCCACCGCGGTGACCGCCGCCCAGCGCCACCGCTACGCGGCGGTGATCAGCCACCGCTCGGGCGAGACCGAGGACGCCACCATCGCCGACCTGGCGGTCGCCTGGGGGGCCGGCCAGATCAAGACCGGGGCGCCCGCCCGCAGCGACCGGGTCGCCAAGTACAACCAGCTGCTGCGCATCGAGGAGGAGCTTGGCGAGTCGGCCCGGTACGCCGGGAACGCTGCGTTCCCCCGCTCCTCCGGGGGCCGCGGCCGCTCGGGCAACGCCCCAGTGGGGGACTGAGCGGAGACCATGCGGGTCACCTTCCACGGCACGTTGCTGGCGGTCATCCTTATCGTCCTGGCCATGATGGCGATCGGGCCGGCCCGCCAGTGGTACCAGGAGCAACAGACGATCCACGCCGACCAGGCCACGCTCGCCGCCGGCAACGCCAGGGCGAACCGGCTGCACACCAAGCTCCAGGAACTGCAGGACCCCGCCTATATCGAGTCGGTCGCCCGGGAGGAGCTCGGCTACGTGGCCCCCGGCGAGACGTCCTACATCGTTTCGCACCCGCTCCAGCAGCCCACCCCGCCGGGGCAGATCGCCACGAGCCCGGGCGCGGGATCCATCTCCACACCGGCCGGCTCTCCCCCAACGCCACGTCCCGGACCGCAGTCATTCTTGGGCAAGGTCCGCACCGCCCTGGATGTAATGCCGCTCCCCTAAACGCCGGTTCGCATTTGCAGCCCCGTTCCTCGTAAGGTGTACGCATCTTTGGGAGCCCGCCGCAGCGCCTCGGGGTAAAGGGGGCAACCGATCAGCGATTCGCCGGAGAGGGCAGCATCCGCATGGACGAGATGGAGCGGGTCACCTCCGAACCGGAGCAAACCGGGGACGACCTCGGCCACCAGCTTGGCGCGGACGACACTGCAGCCGGTCGGCCTGTAGACCGCGGCTGTCCCCCCACTCCTGACCGAGCGGACCAAGCGGTTAAGCAGAATTCTCATTCCTTGTCCCGTATGTGTCGCATTATGCGACAACGGTAGGGATGCCCGGGGGCGGACGGCTAATCTTGAGCGGCTTAAGCCCGGCGCTACAGGTCTGAGCCGTTTGTGCCGAGTAACAACAGGGGGACGCGGGGGGAGGACTCACTGCAGGAAACGTCGGTGCCTGAAGACCAGGGGGGAGGTTTCAACGCGCCCGAAGCCGGTTCGGAGCCCACGGCTCGGCCAGCCGCGCCGGCGCAGCCGCCACCCACTCCACCGCCGCCCGAGCCACGCCGCCAGCCGGCTTCGGAGCCGTCAGTCGTCGCCCCCCACTCGGCCGGCAACCGGCTGGGGCTGAGCTCGTTGCCCGCCAGGCTCCGGGCATCGGTACTGGCAAAGATCGTCTGGCCATTGCTGGTGGCCCTCGCCGTCGGGAGCCTGGTCACCGCCGCCTTCGCCGGGCGGCTGAACGGCCGCGCCGGGCCGACCCAGCTGGGCGCCCCGGAGCTGGTGCTGCTCGGCCTGGTGCTCGTCGCTGCCGCCGCCCTGCTGGCCTGGCTGACCCTGCGGGCGGTGTCCCGGCCGCTCGGCCAGTTGGCCCGCACCGCCCGCCAGGTCGCCGCCGGCAACCTTGAGGCGCACTTCTCGCAGACCTCCAACGACGAGATCGGACAACTGGCCTCGGCCCTCGAGATCATGAAGCTGGAGCTGCGCTCCCAGCTCGATCTGATCGGCAGCCAGGCCGAGGCCCTGCGGGAGAGCTCGAAGCGACTCGCTTCGGTGCGGGACGAGGAGCGGCGCCGGCTCTCCCGGGACCTGCACGACGGCCTCCAGCAGCAGCTGATCGTCCTGCGTATGGCCCTCGGGATGGCGCCCGAAAAGGTGCGCACCGACCCCCGGCACGCCCGGGAGACCTTCGCCGAGCTTGGCGACGAGCTCGACCGGGTGATCGACCGGGTCCGCGAGGTCAGCCACAACCTCTACCCGTCGATCCTGCGCGACGCCGGGCTCTCGGCGGCGCTGCGCTCGCAGGCCGGGCGGCTCCCGGTCACCGCCCACGTGACCACCGATCCCGACCCGCTCCCCCGCCTGCCCCGGGACATCGAGTCCAGCGCCTATTTCATCCTCTCGGAGGCGATCGCCAACATCCTCAAACACGCCGAGGCCACCGAGGTCGCGGTTGCCCTGGCAGTCGAGGGCGGGCAGCTGATCATGACCGTCACCGACAACGGCCGGGGCTTCCAGCGGGACGACGACACCGAGCTGGCGCCCCGCGGCGGCCTGACCCACATGGACGACCGGGTCCGTTCGCTCGGTGGCCGGCTCTTCATCACCTCCGGCGCAGCGGGAACGGCGATCCGGGCGTCGCTGCCGCTCGGCGGCCAGCCGGCGGCGGGCGGACCGGCGGGGGCGATGGAGCAGCTGCTCAGCGAGACCGTCCACTCCGGCACCTTCGTCGGCCGGGAGGAGGAGATCGTCCAGCTGCGGACCGCGTTCGAGAAAGCCGCTTCGGGCCGGAGCCACCTGGTGCTGCTCGAGGGCGAGGCCGGCATCGGCAAGACCCGGATCGCCAACGAGCTCGCCACCTACGCCGCCTCCCGGGGAGCCGAGGTGCTCGTCGGCCGGTGCTACGAGGGCGGCGGCGCTCCGGCCTACTGGCCGTGGATCCAGGTGATCCGCACCTACGTGCGCCGCCACGACCCGGCCGTGATGGCCGAAGAGATGGGCCCGGGTGCCCGGGACATCGCCCAGATGGACCCGGAGCTGTCCCGCCGGCTGGCGACGGTGACCGCCACCCTGAGACCGCGCCCGGCGGAGGGGTCCGAGCCGGTCGCCCCCGACCCTCGCCAGGAGCGCTTCCGGCTGTTCGACTCGATCGCCACCTTCCTCAGCCGGGCCGCCGCCAACCAACCGATCCTGATCGTCCTGGACGACCTGCAGTCAGCCGACACACCGTCGCTCCTGCTGCTCGAGTTTCTCGCCAGCGAGCTGGGCGGCTCCCGGCTGCTGCTCGTGGGCACCCACCGGGACAACAAACTCCCGGCCGGGCACCCGCTGGACTCGACGCTGGCCGGGCTCGACCTGCAGCAGCTTTCCGAGTCGATCACGCTCTCCGGGCTGAGCCAGGCCGACGTCGGCCGGTTCATCGAGATCGCCGGGGCGACCGAGCCGCCGGAGGCTCTGGTCTCGGCGGTGTTCCGCCAGACCGAGGGTAACCCGCTGTTCGTCCGGGAGGTCGTCCGGCTGCTGGCCTCCGAGGGCCGGCTGAAGCCGGACGCGGCCAACCCGCCGACGGTGCTCGACATCCCGGTCAACCTCCGGGACACGATCGGCCGGCGGCTTGAACACCTGTCACCCGCCTGCAACGAAGCGCTCTCGGTGGCGTCGGTGATCGGGCGCGAGTTCGACATCTCGGTGCTCGCCGCCGCCCTGGCAATGGCCACCGACCGCCTGCAGGTCGCCCTCGAGGAGGCGGTCGCTGCCCGGGTGCTGGTCGGGCTGCCGGATTCCGGGAAGCGCAGCCCGATCTACCGGTTCAACCACACCCTGATGCAGGAGACGATCTACAGTCAGGTCCCCGAGCGGCGCCGCCGCCGGCTGCACCGGCGCATCGCCCAGGTGATGGAGGGGATCCACACCGGCGACCCGGTCGCCCGGCTGGCCGAACTCGCCCACCACTACGAGGCGGCAGGGATGGGGCGCAGCCGGGCCAAGGCGATCTACTACGGGACCTGGGCCGGCGACCGGGCCGCCGCCGTGCTCGCCTTCGAGGAGGCGGCCGGTCACTACCGGCGAGCGCTGAAGGGCCTGGGCGAGCTCGGGTCCAAACTGTCCGACGCCCAGCGTTGCGACCTGCTCCTGTCGCTCGGCGACACCCTGTGGCGCTGCGGCGACACCCCGAAGGCCCGGGAATCGTTCGGCCAGGCCGCCGCCATCGCCCGCCGGCTGCGCGACGCCAACCGGCTGGCCCGGGCGGCAGTCGGCTACGGCCAGGGCCTGGGCGCCTTCGAGTACGCGGAGGGTGCCGACGCCGAGCTGGTCGACCTGCTGGACGAGGCGCTCGGAGCCCTGGAGCGCTGGCCGGTACGGTCCCCCAGCCGGCTCCAGCGGCAGGAGAAGGCCGATGCCGAGGAGCCTGGGGTCACTGCCCAGAAACTGAAGGTCCAGGTGCTGTCCCGGCTGGCGGTCGAGCTCTACTACACCGACCAGGTCGAGCGGCGAGCCGCGCTCGGCCAGCAAGCGGTGGCGCTCGCCCAGGCGCTCGGGGACCCGAGGACCCAGCTGATCGCCCTGTTCAGCCGGTTCCGCTCGGTCCTCGGCCCGGACGCGCTCGACGAACGATTGGCCGCCGCCGCCGAGATCGAGCGCCTCGCCGACCAGATCGACGACCGGGAGATGGCAATCCGGGGGATGCACTTCCGGCTGGTCACGCTGCTGGAGCAGGGCGACCGGGCCTCCGTCGATGCCGCCCTCGGGCGCTGGCTGGAGCTGACCGAGGAACTCCGCCAGCCGCTGTACCGGTGGCAGTCGCTGAGCTTCCGGACGACCCTCGCCCTGCTCGACGGCAAGTTCGAGGAGGGCGAGACGTTCATGCGGGAGGCGCTACAGATCAGCCGGCAGGGGCCCGGCCAGGCGGCGATGATCCGCTTCGGCGCCCAGACCTTCCTGCATCACTGGGGCGTGGGCCGGCTGGCCGACCTTGAATCGACCGCCCGCGAGCTGGCGGGCAGCTACCCGTGGCTGCCCGGCTGGCAGACCGGGCTGGCGATCATCTACATGGAGCTCGATCGGGTGGCGGAGTGCCGCTACCACTTCGAGCAACTGGCCGCCACCGACTTCGCCGACCTGCCCCGGGACGGGAACTGGCTGGGCTCACTCGCCCTCAGTTCGCTGGTGTGCAGCTACCTGCACGACACCCAGCGAGCCTCGCTGCTGTTCGACCTGTTGTCGCCCTACGAAGAGCGGTGCGTGGTCGTCCATGCCGGCGGGATGTG
The DNA here is from genome assembly GCA_036781065.1 of Actinomycetota bacterium. Lineage (GTDB taxonomy): Bacteria > Actinomycetota > CADDZG01 > JAHWKV01 > JAOPZY01 > DAIQBQ01. The sequence continues at coordinate 4,982 of DAIQBQ010000019.1, read as the reverse complement.
CCTCGGCTCGGCCGCCACCTTCCTGGCCATCCTGGCCGGGACTCTCGGCCGGTTCGACGAGGCGGCCCGGCTGTACGAACTCGGCCTGCGCCGCAACGAGGCCCTCGGCGCCCGGCCGATGACCGTCCTGACGCTGGTGCACCACGCCGCCGTGCTGGCCTCCCGCAACGGCCCCGGTGACACCCGGACCAGCCTGGAGTTGCTCTCCCGGGCGGCCACCATCGCCAGGGACCTGGGCATGACGAGGTGCCTGGCCCAGGTCGAGGAGCTGCAACGCCGGACCGGGGCGCTGGCGCTCGCCTCGGCCAGCGTGCGGCTGCCCGCGCTTCCGCCACCGCTGGGGCCGGGATCGAACGGGTCGGGGGAGTTGCCGTCGAAGGAGCCAGAGCCGGCCGCTGCCGACACCGCCGGCTCGGGAGTCAGTCCGGCGAGCGCTGCAGGAAGAACAGGACCGCCGCCACCCGCTGGTTGACGTCGAGCTGGTCGTTCAACCCAAGTTTGCGAAAGATGGCGTTGATGTGCTTCTCGACTGCCCGCTCCGAGATCACGATCTCGCGGGCGATGGCGCCGTTGTTGCGCCCTGAGGCCATCAGCCCGAGGACCTCGTGCTCCCGTTCGGTCAGGCCCTGGAGCCGGGAGTGGGCGCGCCGGCGCTGGGCCTCGAGCAGACCGTCGACCACCTTCGGGTCGAGCACCGACCCGCCTCCGGCCACCTCCCGGATTGCTTCGACGAGCTGCGCCGGGTCGCCGAGCCGCTCCTTCAGCAGGTAGGCCCGGCCGGCCGACCCGTCACGCAGGAACTCCAGGGCGTACTCCGGGTCGGCGTGCTGGGACAGGATGACGATTCCTACGTCCGGGTGCTTGTGGCGGACTTGATGGGCGGCCTCGATGCCCTCCATCCGGTAGGTCGGGGGCATGCGGATATCGAGGATGACGACCTGGGGCAACGTCTCGTCGATCAGGTGGATCAGTTCGACCGGGCTGGCCGCCATGCCGACCACCTCGACGCCGGCCACCGACGACAGCACACTGCGCGCGCCCTCCCGGACCAGGTAGTCGTCATCGACGACCAGGACCCGCAAGGGCCGTCCGTCACCCATCGCCGAGCCTTCCCGTCACCCGCCGGCTTCATTCGACTCTACGCCACGCCTTCGTGCTGGCACCACCCGAGGTAGTAATAGCACCACCATGCAATTTACCTGCTAGCACGGTTCCGTTTGTAGGCAGACAAAGGTGACACTACTGGCCGCTAGGGCACTCGCACGGCCACCCCGGCGCTGCGGCCAGCATCTCGCAGGGGGGCCGACTCAACGGCTGAGGACGTAGGAGGCTCTCCGGGCGGGGGGGGCCGCGGAGAGCCTCCTACGTCCGCCGTGAGTTCTTCGTCTCCTCTGATCCCGGTCTGACGCAGATTTGCACCGGCGCCAGGCAGGGTACAGACGTGTGGTGAACCGTTCCTACCGGATCGCGGCCGGCGTCACCGCGATCGTGCTGGCGATGCTCGTCGGGCTCTACCTCGTGGTCGCCCTGCGGACCCTGGTCGTGATGGTGCTGGTCGCAGGTCTTTTCGCCACTGCCTTCGACCGGCCGATTTCCTGGCTGGAGCGCCGCCTGAGGATGCCGAGATCCCTGGCGACGGCGGTGGTACTGCTCGCCTTCCTCCTTGCGTTGATCGGCTTCGGCTACCTGGCCTACCGCCCCTTCGTCCACCAGAGCCGGGTCTTCCGCCAAGGCCTTCCAGGGCTGGCGACCCGGGTGAAGCGGCTGCCGATTGCCGGGCACTACCTTCGCCACGTGAACATCGCCGGCGACACGCAGCGGTTCCTCAAGGAGCTGCCGAGCAAGCTGGCCAAAAACAAGAACACGATCCTCGGGGTTGCCCAGACCGCGTTGACCGGCCTGGTGCTGGCCTTGACCGCGGCGGTGACGATGGTCTTCCTGCTGATCTGCGGGCCCCGGCTGGTAGCCGGGGCCGAGCGGCTGATCCTCGACGACTTCCGGCGGGCCCGGGTCCGGCGGCTGGCGGCCAAGATGCAGCAGGCGGTCAGCGGCTACGTGAGCGGAAACCTGTTCATCAGCCTGCTGGCCTCGATCGTGACGGCGGTCTCGTTGATGGCGATGTCGGTGCCGTTTGTCGCCGTGCTCGCCGCCCTCATGTTCCTGCTCGACCTGATCCCCCTGGTCGGGGCGACCCTCGGCGGGGCGGCGGTGACCGTGGCGGTGTTCGTCCTCGAGCCGCAGGGCTGGAAGGCGCTGGTGTTCGTCGCCATCTTCATCGTCTACCAGCAGGTCGAGACCCACACCCTCTACCCGTGGATCATGGGGCGTACGCTCCGGATCAGCAGCCTGGGGGTGTTCCTCGTGGCACTGGCCGGGGCCGAGCTCGGCGGGGTGCTGGGGGCGCTGCTCGCCATCCCGGTGGGGGCTGTCCTCAACGTCGTGCTGCAGGACATGCTGGAGGAGCGGCGGAACAAGGCGGAGGTAGCCGGGTCGCCCACGACGCGGCTGGAGCTGGCGATCAGCGCCCGGCGGGCACAGCAGGCTCCAGCGCAGGAGGGAGAACCGCCCGGCCCGGAGGTGGAGACAGTACGGTAGCGCCCCGACCCGAGGATCCGAAGGTAGCATCGGTGCGACAGCTTCGGCCGGGTCTGGCGTGCTGCAAAAGTCGGGCGGGAAACCCGGCCCACAACCAAGGAGGTCGAGACGGCTACAACTCGTGAACCGTCGACGAACGCGCTGGTGTCGGAGAACCCGGGACGCGACGTGCAGCGGGTAGGTACGGCCCGGTTCCTGGGTGAGGACGTCGCCAAGATCCACGATCCCGTCTGGGGGGTGCTGGGAACCCTCGGCGACAGCCAGTGCTATCTCGGCGTCCAGGCTAAGGTCGGCGCCATCCAGGCCGCCTTGTCGGCGCGGGTCCGTACCCAGAACCTGCCGGTCCGGCTGGTTCCGCCAGCCTTCACGTTGGGGGTCTCCGACGGCCAGCTCAACGGCACGCCGCGGATGCGCTACTCGCTCATCGGGCGGGAGCTGGTCCACGATTCGACGGAGATGCACCTGCGAGCCACGGAGATGGCCGGCGTGATCGCGGTGGTCGCCTGCGACAAGCCGCCGGTGGGAACGCTGGCCGCGATGCTGGAGCACAACGCCCCGGCCGTGATCGCCTCCGACGGATCCATCCGGCCCGGGACCGATCCCCAGACGGGGGAACGCCTCGACGTGGTGGCCGCCTTCCAGTGCGCGGCGGAGCCCGATCCGGCGAGGCGCACGCGGGTGGCGTTGCATGCCTGCCCCGGGCAGGGCAGCTGCGGAGGCATGTTCACCTACAACACCATGCAGACCTTCATCGCCATGACCGGCATGGAGCCCCTGCACATGGTCGCCCCTGCCTCGGAAGATCCACGGCGGCTGAGTCAGTTCCCCGAGGAGCTTGTCGATTGCCTGGTCACCATGACCGGCCGCGGGCTTCGCCCCCGGGACATCGTCACGGCGGCATCGCTGCGCAACGCGCTGGTCGTGGCGATGGCCATGGGCGGCTCAACGAATGTCGTCCTGCACAGCGTCGAGATCGCCCGCGCCGCCGGCATCGACTTCTGGGGGCAGGTCGTCAGCCAAGGCGAGTTCAACGACCTGTCCCGGCGCCTGCCCGTGCTGACCAACCTCCGCCCGTTCGGCTTCTACTCAATCGTCGACCTCGAGGCCGTGGGCGGCCTTCCCGTCGTCGTGGCCGAGCTGCTGGCAGGGGGCCTGCTCGACGGCACGACCGTCGGGTGCACCGGAGAGACCCTGGCTGAGCAGATCGCTCGCCTCGATCCTCCCGCCCCAGACGGCGAGCTCGTCCATCCGCTGGCAAAGCCGTTCAAAGCCACCGGCGGGCTGCGCCTGTTGAGCGGGAACCTGGCACCCGGCGGCGGGGCGATCCTCAAGCTGGCCGGCGTGGAGGGTGGCGTCGTCGACGGCCGGTTCCGTGGCCGGGCCCGGGTATTCAACGGGGAGGGCGCCCTGCTGACGGCCCTGGAGGAGCACGCCGATACCTTTGCGGACCACGACATGGTGGTCCTGCGCTACGAGGGTCCGCGGGGCGCCCCCGGGATGCCCGAGCTGCTCGACCCCACTTCCCGGATCACCACCCTGTGCCGGAACCGGGGAATCACCATCGGGCTCATGACCGACGCCCGCTTTTCCGGGGGTTCGGTCGGGCTGGTGATCGGCCACGTCGCCCCTGAGGCGTTCCTCGGCGGCCCCATCGCTCTCGTCGAAGACGGGGACACGATCGTCGTCGACCTGAACACCGACCTGCTGGAGTGCGCCGAGCTGGGCGACGCCGGCGTGGCGGCGCACCGAACGCAGCGCTGGCAGGCGGCGGCTGCCACCGCCGGCGGCGTCCACCCGGCCGCCGCGCCCATTGAGGGCCGTACATTGACCAGGATGCGGGCCACCGCGCAGCCGGCGCTCGCCGGCGCCGGGATGGTCGGCTAGGACGCGAGCTGGCCGCAGCGGGAGCGGGCCAGGACGTTGCAGCACGTTAGAGCTACGTAAAACGGGCCGGTATTTCCGGCGATCCTGTGGACTCATACTTTTCGAGTCGCCCTGTCAAATCTTGGAATGCAGGGCCCCCGAGACAGGAGTGAGCCATGGCGGATCTCACCGCGGCAAACGGCACCAGGCCCGAGCACTCGGCACAGCTGACCACGGCCCTTGCTCAGCTGCGGGGCGTCCAACTCGACGAGGCGGCGCTCCGGGCACACGTGATGCTGCCTGCCGGCGTCCCAGCCGCCAGCTCGGATCAGGGCCGGCACGACCTGCCAGCCACCGCCGGCCAGCCGCTCGTGCGGGTCGCCGAGCAGGCACCCGAGTTCCGCCTGGGCTGGCGCTTCAACCCCGCCGGTTTCGTCAAGTCGGTCGAGAACGCGCTGAGCGCCACCGTCGCCGGCTACGCCCTCGGCCTCAACGAGAACGGCACGAGGATCGAGACCCTGATC
>DAIQBQ010000018.1:0-17635 GCA_036781065.1 Actinomycetota bacterium | reverse complement strand
CACTGATGCCCAATCGCCCGCGCCTTCGCCTTCGCCCGCCAGGACTGAGTTGAAAGGGCCCTTCTGGCCTGGTCGATCTGGGGAGGGAGTGGTAACATTCCGGGGGAAATGTCCTGTCCGGCTTGGTGACTAAGCAAAAGGGACCGGAAAGAAACTACCCCAATTCATCTTTCTCCAGTGGAAATTAACGCCGACACTGGAAGGGATGACTTTTCCGACTAACGACATCGACCAGGGGCCGGAGCGGCCCACGTCCGTAGCACGCCCCGAACGGAAGGGATTCTCGGTGGACTGGAAGCGGGGGGGTCGGGACAAGGACCGCGCGCCTGGCCCGGTTAGCCCGCCAGCGGGTCCCAGGACGACCGGGCGACCCCCCGGCGGGGGACTCGCCGCTCCCCTGAACGGTCACCCGGCGGCGCCAGGCAGGCAGTCCACCGGTGGCCATGCCCCGGAGCCGCCTCCATCCCGGGCCCACACCGTCGACGACGCTTCCTCGCCCAAGCTCGGCGAGTTGCTCGTGCAGGCCGGGGCGATCTCAGCCACGCAGCTTCAGGAGGTCCTGCTCCAGCAGTCGGTGTCCGGCAAGCGAGTGGGTGCCCTGCTGGAGGAGTTGGGCCTGATCAACGAGCGCACGCTCACCGTGATGCTTTCCAAGCAACTGGGCCTGCCACTCGCCGACCTCCGCTCGTTGCGCCCGGACAGCACAGTGCTGGCACGCATCCCCGAAGCGAAAGCTCGCTCGCTGGTGGTGATGCCGGCGCGGCAAACCCCGGCCGGGCTGGAGGTCATCGTCGCCGACCCGCGTCCGGGTCTGGCTGACGAGCTCACCCGGATCGTCGGGGCCCCCGTCGTGCTGACCCTCGCGCCTCCCCCGGACGTGCTCCGGGCGATCGACCGGTCGTACCGGGCCGTCGTTGACGTCGACCGGGAGATCGAGAGCTTCCTGGCGACCGATGTCGCCCGGCAGGTCGAGGCTCCTACGACCCGTGCCGGAAGGGACGACGCGCCGGTGGTCCGGGTGGTCAACATGATCATCACCCAAGCGCTCCGGGACCGGGCCTCCGACGTCCACATCGAGCCGAAGGAAGACCGGGTGCGGGTGCGGTTCCGTATTGACGGGGCACTTCACGACATCGTCTCGCTGCCTGCCAGCATGGCCGCCGCCCTCATCAGCCGGCTGAAGATCATGGCCGAGATGAACATTGTGGAGCGGCAGCGCTCCCAGGACGGCCAGATCTCGATCCAGATCGATGGCCGGGACGTGGACATCCGCGTCGCGACCACCGCGACCATCTTCGGTGAGAAGGCGGTGCTCCGCCTGCTCGACAAGTCACGCCAGCTCTTGCTCCTGGAGGAGCTCGGCATGCCCGAGGACGTGCGGAACATCTACCGGGAGATCGCTCGATCCCCGTTCGGCATGGTGATCTGCGCCGGCCCTACCGGCTCCGGGAAGACCACGACGCTGTACGGGACCCTCACTGAGGTGAACAACTCGGAGCGCAACATCATGACGATCGAGGATCCGGTCGAGTACGTCTTCCCGTCGATCAACCAGATCCAGATCCGGGAGCAGGCCGGAGTCAACTTCGCCGGCGGGCTCAAGGCGATCCTGCGCCAGGACCCGGACGTCATCCTGGTCGGTGAGATCCGGGACGTCGAGACCGCCCGGATCGCAGTCCAGTCCGCGCTCACCGGGCACCTCGTCCTGTCCTCGCTGCACGCCACCGATTCGGTCGGTGCCCTCCAGCGGTTCCTGGACATGGGCCTGGAGTCCTTCCTCATTGCATCGTCCGTCATCGCCGTCATCAGCCAGCGGCTCGTCCGCCGGATCTGCGATTCGTGTATGGAGCCGTACGAGCCACCGGTCGAGGAGCGGGTGTTCTACCGGCAGGGCGGTGGCGACAAGAAGGAGTTCTGGCACGGAGCGGGCTGCAACATGTGCGCCCACACCGGCTACCGCGACCGCATCGGAGTCTTTGAGTTGCTGCCGGTCACCGATGCCATCAAAACCCTGATCGTTCAAGGAGCTTCCCATGACGAGCTGCGGGCTACGGCCCTGCGTGAAGGTATGCGTCCCTTAGGTGCGCACGCCTTGCTGCTAGTCGAACAGGACATAACGACTATTAGCGAAGTCATGAGGAGCATCTACACGCTTTAGTCGAGCGAGAAATTTGCCGACAATCCTAGCGAAACGCGGCACAAACCGGCGCTCTCCCAGCGAGAAAGAACAATGGACAAGGACAAACTTCGTCAAACGATGATGGCCCGTGGGCGGCGCTCCTATTCCGGGGGCTCGCCGGCACGCGACGAGGTTCTCCCAACAACCCCGGTGGCCGTCCAGTCGGTGCCCGCTCAATTGGTGGAGGATCCGCCACCCCCGGACTCCTACGGGCCGGGTTGGCAGCCGGCCATCGGGCAAGGCCCGAACCCGCCCAAGAAGAGCATCTGGCAGTACGAGCTCACCAGGAGGAAGGTCAAGCGCGAAGAGGTCATGCAGTTTTCCCGGCAACTGTCGGCGTTTATCCGAGCCGGTGTGCCGATCCTCGAGGCCATCGAGACCTTCGCGTCTGAGTCCGGCGACAAGGCGTTCAGGGCGGCCCTCGCCGACATCGGGCAATCCCTCCGGCGGGGAGAGACCTTCTCCCAGGCCGCCCAGGCTCATTCCGAAGCGTTCCCACCGTTCTACGTCGACATGCTCAAGGCCGCGGAACTGACCGGGCGGCTGGATTCGGTCCTGGACCAGCTCGCCTTGTATATGGAGCGAGACCTGGAAGCCCGCCAGAAGATCCGGGGCGCAATGATCTACCCGGCAGTGATCGGGGTTATGTCCCTGGTCACGGTGGGCATTCTCGCCATCTTTGTGCTGCCGCGGTTCAAGACCTTCTTCGCCTCGCTGCATGCCAAGCTTCCGCTGCCGACCCGGATTGTGCTGGCGATCACCGGCTTCGTCAGCACCTGGTGGTGGGCTCTGCTGACGGCGGCGGTCGTATCGATCGTCTTGGCGTTCCTGATCACCCGCAGTGAGGAGGGGCGGCGCGCCTTCGACAATTTCAAGCTGTGGCTGCCGGGAATCTCAGGCGTCGTCCGGTTCTCGATCATCGAGCGCTTCTGCCGGGTGCTGGGGGCAATGATCCTGGCAGGCGTCCCACTGCCGGAAGCGATGGCGGTGGTCATCGACAGCATCCGCAACGAGACCTACCAACTGGGACTGAAGAAGGTGCGCGAGTCGATGCTGGAGGGGCAAGGGCTCGCCGGGCCGATCGCCCGCTCAGGCCTCTTCCCAGCCGGCATCAACCAGATGGTTCGAGTCGGTGAGAACACCGGGACCCTCGACAAGCAGCTGGAGACGGCGGCGGGCTTTTACGCCCAGGAGCTCAACTACAAGATCAAGAAGCTCACCACGCTGTTCGAGCCGGCAATGATCATCTTCATGGGGCTGATCGTTGGCTTCGTGGCCATCGCGCTCATCTCCGCAATGTACGGGATCTTCCGGCAAGTCAAGGTGTCCTAGTCACGATCCCGGCCTGAAATGGAAGGAAGGAGGGGTCCATACGCGAAATAGCGCCTAGACATCGGCGCGTTGGGCTCGGAACTCGGGATGACGTGGCCGAACTCAGAGAAACAGAGGCACGACAAACTCTCACTGGAGGAAAGAGAACAATGATGCAGCGTCTTTCTCGCCTACGCCGCGATGAAGGGTTCACCCTCATCGAACTGCTGATCGTCATCATCATCCTGGGCATCCTCGCCGCCATCGTCGTGTTCTCGGTGAGCGGCATCACCAACCGTGGTACCAGCGCCGCATGCTCCAGCGACGTCACCACCGTCACCACGGCGGCCGAGGCGTACTTCGCGCAGAACAGCAGCTACCCGGCTGCCGGGACTTCGGCCGCGGACATGGGGGCACTGGTCCCGAAGTTCCTGCACAGCGTTCCCGGCGACGTGGTTTACACCGAGGGCGCCACGAACCAGGACGCCCCAACGGTCAAGGGGAACCTGAGCACCACCTCCACGAACGGCTGCTAGAGATCAACGACGCATCGCCGGCGAGGGGCCCGGGGTTGTTTCCGGGTTCCTCGCCGGCGAAGTCCTGGAGAGGTGTGAACAGTGACTAGGAACTGGCGACGTGCCCGAGCATTCCCCCAGGGCGGGAACCGCTCCTACTCCCTGTTGACCCACTCGCTGGGGCGGGCTCGGCGACGGCTTGCCAACGACGGGGGATTCACGCTGGTCGAGCTCATCATCGTCATCATCATCGTGCCCGTGATCGTCGGGGCGATCGGCCTGGGCATCATCACCGTGCTCGACCAGCAATCCTCGGTTCAGAACCGGCTCAAGGATTCCTCGGCGTCCCAGCTGACCTCGGCGTTGTTCGCCCGCGACGTCCAGAGCTCCACGATGCTGACTCTCGACGCGTCCGCCGCTGCCCCCGCCGTGTGCAACCCGGGCGCCGGCGCCTTTGTCCTGGGCCTGCAGTGGGCTCAGACCGAGGTCTCGTACTGGGCAACGACCTCCGGCTCGAATACCGAGCTCACCCGGTACGTCTGCAACGGCTCGGGCACGGTGACCAACTCGCTGGGAGTGGCTGCGGTCACTTCGTCCCAAGCCCAGGCGTGTGTCGTCGAGAGCGGTCACTCGGGCACCTGCCAGCCCTCGGGCTCCTGGACGACCGGTTGGGCTTCCACGGCGGGCATCCCCGGCGTGTCGGTGCCGGTGGTCGGGTCGGCCAGCAAGTACGCCTACACCCTGCTCGCTGTCCCGCGGGCCTGGACACCCACAAGCGGCGGGACGTCGGCTGGCGGGGGGAACACGTTCATTCCCGGGGTGCTGCTGCTGGGGAGCGGCTCGGTGTTCGTCGCCGGGAACCAGGCAAACATCAGTGTCAACGGTCCGATCTACATTGCCAAAACTGCCAGCCCGGCAATCACGATCGGGAACCAGAACTCCAGCTTCACGTCGAGCACAAACACCCTCCTCGTCTACAACTGCGCCGCCGGGGGCAGCAACTGCCCAGCGAGCGAGGTGTCCTCGAATGGAGGGACGGTCACCCAGCCGGTCGCAACCTCGACCGTCATCACGGACCCGTTGAGCAGCATGCCCGCACCGACCGCCTCGGCAGCTGGATCGTGCACGTTCAGCAACGGCGGCAGCACCGAGACCTGCACACCGGGCTCGTACAGTTCCGCCATCACCCTTGGTGCAAACGACGCTACCCTCCAGCTGAATCCCGGGACCTACGTTCTCAACGGCGGGATCCAGGTCACCGGGAACAACGACACGGTCACCGGCTCGGGAGTGCTCCTCTACATCGGGGGAGGCGCCATGAAATTTTCCGGCAATGGCCTGACGGTCGACCTGACCGCGCCGACGAGCGGCGCCTACGCCACCCTGGTGGTCTTTCAATCCCGGACGGACTCCACCGCCTTGAACCTCACCGGCTCCGGACCCACGGCCATCACCTACGGGGGCATCGTGTACGCCCCGGATGCCTCGGTGGCGATCAACGCCGACTCCAGCAACCAGACCGCGAGCTTCGGCCCGATCATTGCCCAGGGCATCACCGAGAACAACAACGGGACGGTGAGCATCGGATGACGACCAGTCGTCGAGCACGGCTAGCGGCCGACGCCGGGGAGACGCTCGTTGAGCTGCTGGTGAGCATCGCCATCCTGAGCATCGTCGGCGTCGCCCTCATGACCGGTTTGGGGACCGCGATCTCAGCCTCCGGCACGCACCGTTCCATCGCTTCCGTCAACACAATCTTGAAGAGCTACGCCGAGAACGCCACCTACCAGATCGAGCTGGCATCGCCGCCGCTGTATTCGGACTCAGCCAGCGCGGCAACGTATACCAGCGAGCTGTCCTCAACCTGGACCCCGCCTTCGGGCTACAGCGGGTACAGCCTTTCGGTCTCGTCCGTGTCCCCGGTTCCTGCCTGCGGCACAGCCGCGGGAGCCCAGCAGCTCACGATTGCGGCCACCGGTCCCACCAGCGTGGGCGACACGCTCACGATTGTGGTGCGGAACCCCGACTACTCCACCAGCTATGTGGGCTGCTAAGCGCCTCCGGGACGACGCCGGAGCGACCCTGATCCTGGCCCTTATCTTCATGGGCGTCATCGCGTTGCTCGTGGCGGTGCTGGGCACCGCGGCCACGGACAACCTGGCCAGTTCGGTGGCGATCAAAAGCTCCCGGTCTGCCGAATACGCGGCGCAAGGTGCTGCCGAGGCCGAGGTCCAGGTCCTTCGCTACTCGGGCCCCTCGTACTCGTCGACGACTCCGTGCGGGTCGCAGTCGATGAACGGTGTCACGGCAGACGTGTACTGCCTCAGCGTCACACCGAGCTCCGGCTGGACCCGCGCCTTTACGCTGTGGGCATGCCCGTCGTGGGTGGCGCCGGGTACCTGCGTGCTGACCCCGACGGTGGCGACCAGCGTCGCCTTCAACGACTATTCCTTCACCGGCATCGACAGCTGCACGTCGGCATCCTCCGCCACCTGTGGGATCGGCATGCAGACGCTGAGCTGGGTCGTGAACGCCGGCAACAACCAAGCTGCCGGCAACAACTCACCGACCGTCGCCACCTCATCGTTGGCTGCCGGATCCCAGAGCCAGAGCGGTTACTCCCAAATGCTCGTGGCCTGGGGGGGCACGGGCCCCTACACCTGGGCCGTCTCGTCCGGGTCACTGCCCTCCGGGCTGAGCCTCTCGTCCTCGTCCGGGGTGATCTCCGGGAACATCGGTGCCTCGGCGACCACGTCCAGTTTCACGGTCACGGCCAAGGATGCCAACGGGCTCACGGCCTCGGCGACGCTCACGATCACGATCACCTCGACGCCGGCGCTGGCGATCTCGACGAGCAGCCTCCCGGCAGCGACCGCGGGCCAGCTGTACTCGGCGCCCGTCGCCGCCAGCGGTGGCCAGGCTCCCTATACGTGGAGCATAAGCGGGGCCCCGTCCTGGCTCAGCATCAGCGCCGGTGGGAACCTCTCCGGCACACCGAGCGCCGGTGGGGTCTCGACGTTCTCGGTGACCGTCAAGGACAGCGCGGGGGCCACGGCCTCGAAGTCGCTCTCGATCACGGTGACCGGGGGAATCTCTATCCAGACGACCTCGCTGCCGCAGGCGACCCGTGGCACGGCGTACTCGCAGACCATCCAGACCAGCGGCGGTACTGCTCCGCTGACCTGGTCGTACACGGGCACCCTTCCGGCAGGCATGTCGTTCGCTGGCGGGACCCTGTCCGGCACACCCAGCGCCAGTGGCAGCTTCCCGATCACCGTGACGGTGACCGACGCCAAGGGGGCCACCGCCTCGCAGCCCTTGACGCTCACCGTGAATGCAGCGCCCGCCATCACCACGACCAGTCCCCTTCCGTCGGCTACGAAGAACATGAATTACAACGACGCGCTGGCGGCGAGCGGCGGGACCGGCACCCTGACCTGGTCGATCACCGCGGGCTCCCTCCCGAACCCGAACAAGCTCAGTCTTTCCTCCGCGGGAGTGATTTCTGGAAAGCCGAACCAGAGCGCTGGCGCTACGACGTTTACGGTGACCGTCAGGGACAGCAACGGGGCGAGTGCCAGTAAGCAATTCAGCCTGACCATCAACTGACAGGCCCAAGCTGACTTCGGGACGCGTCCGCGGCTGGCCCGTCTCGCCAAGCGCCCGGCGAGGGCACGGCCAACAATCGCCTCGCCTCACCTTGGGCCGGCCATAAGGCGCCCGTGTCCTTTGACCTGCGGCGCGCGCGAGCGCCTACGCTCGTGATCTGGCGCGTTGGCGAGGGGCGGATTTGCTACCCCAGCGCCCTTCTGCGCCCGCGACGCCGATGAGGATGATGGTGGCGCCAATGAGGACTCTCCACGTCAGGGTTTCGGCGAGGAAGAGAGCGCCGAGCCCTACGGCGACGATAGGGGCGAGGTAGGTGGCGAGGGCGGCGCTGGTCGGCCCTTCGTCGGCGATGAGTTGGTAGGTCAGGACGTAGCCCACACCCGTGGAGCCCATGCCCAGGGCGACGACAGACAAGGCGGCCTGAATGGAGAGCTGAGCGGGGCCATGGAGGAAGAAGGGCGCCGCGAGGGTGAGCAGGAAGGTTCCAGCCACCATCTGGCCGGCAGACAGGGCCAGGGCCGTCTCCGGCCTTGGCGTCAGGAAATGACGGGCGTAGACGTAAGCAGCAGCGTACGAGGCGGAGCCCAAGAGTGCGGCGCCTACGCCGGATACCGGACTCCTCGATGCGCCCGCCCAGGGAGCGGCGATCACGGCGATGCCACCAAACCCCACGGCGATCGCCGCCAGCCGTGAGATGGCCGGGCGCTCGATCCGAACCACCACGCACAGCCCAAAGGTGAACAGCGGGGTCGTGGCGTTAATGACGCCGGCGAGCCCCGAGCTGATGCGATTCTCGGCCCAAGCGAACAGCAGGTAGGGAGCGACGTTGGTTATCGCGGCCATCACCAGGAGGTGAGACCAGGTAGCGCGGTCTCGAGGCAGCCGTTGGCCCGTTGCGGTGACGAAGACGATCATGGCGACCGCTGCGGTGAGCATGCAGCCAAGAACGATGTCGTAGGGGCTCAGCTGCCGCAGGGCGACCTTGATGAAAAGGAAGCCCGCTCCCCAGAGCAGGGTGAGCGCAGCGAGGCGGAGCCGGCTGGCGGCGGTCAAGGGTCACCTCGCTCCAGCGTCCGGCGGACGGTCTCAAAGTGCTCGTGGAAGGCGGAAGTCTGGGGGGCGGAGGGGAAGGAGCGGAGCAGGGCGGCGTCGAGATCGTGCACGCGGGCCAGGGTGCTTCCGGCCCTGCGGCGTGAATCGAGGGCGAGACCGCCAAGGGCGCATGCCTCGTCCAGATCGCGCTCGAGAAGGGCGACCAGGGCGAGGTCAACCCGGGTCTCGGCGAGGCGTACGGGCCAACGCTCCCGACCGGGGACAGCCAGGCATTGTCGGATCACAAGCTCGGCGTGTTCTCGGGTGCGGGCGGCATCGCCCAGCCACGCCCAGCAGGTCGCCGCGTAGAAGGACAGCTTGGAAGCGTCGAACACGAAATGGTGCTCGGGGTTCGTGGGGATTGGCAGTGACGCGAGGATGGCGGCGCCGCGCTCGAGCCCGCGCTCCGCCTCGGCGGCGTTGCCCATCCGGGACCATGCCTTTGCTTCCTGAACGGCCAGCTGCACGCCGGCGGAGGTGTTCGGGGCGACGGCAAGTCCCGTTTGCGCATCGGACACCACGTCGTCGTAGCGGTTCTCCACGAGGTTGAACCACGCAGACAGCTCGTGTGCCCAAGCCTCGATTTCCTGGTGTTGACCCGCCTTGGCGAGCTGCAAGGCGATGTCCCTGCTTTCCTGGGCCGCCTCGCGGTGGCCCATGTCGAATTGGATGCAGGCGAGCAGGGCCGTGAGGAAACCGCCTGCCACAATGAGGTCCCGGCGCCGGGCGATGGTCAGCTGCCCGTCGAGGAGGGCATGCAGCTCGCGCAGGCGCTGGTTTACCCGGGGTTCCAGCATGAGCGGCGAGACGCTCGGGTAGTCCCGGCACAGCCGGTCGACCTGGAGTTGGATCGCCTCCACCTGCGTGTTGCCGACGTCGGACAGGGATGCCTTCAGGGCCAAGGCCTTTGCCTCCTGAACGCTTTCGGGGAATGTCGTGATGAGCGTCCGGAGAAAGGCCGGGTCCCTGAGTTGGGTAGGGCTGGACGCCAACTCGGCCGGGGATGGGGTCGCGGAAGCCGGCAGGCCTTGGTCAGGGCGGCAGTCCCACTCGGCGACGACAAAGGGGAAAAGATCGGCAAGGATGACCGCCCCTTCGAGTTCCCGCTCGCAGGCCTCGACGAACGTGATGTCAGGCCGCAGATCACCTCGCTCGACCGCGCTGACGGTGGCTCCGGAGTAGGCGATCCGCTTGCCGAGCTCCTCCTGGGTCAGCGCCCTTCCTGGGCCGCTCTCAAGCCGGAGCTTGCGGAGGGTGGCGCCGAACAGCACCGCCCACGAGCCGTAGGGATTGAGCTGCTTCAACGGCCGTGGCACGGGCTCTCATCTCGCCGGTTTCTACTACGGAGGTCCGTGATGAGGTTGCCACCGGAGGGTAGCACCACCCGAACAGGGTCGAGCTCCGGGCGACATCGTCGCCGGCAAGGCGATCGAGCTCCTGCCGATCGGGCAAAAACAATGCGCGCGAACTCGGGCGCTGGCTGCTTAGCGACAACGACAGATTGTGGAGTTTTTTCGCCGAAAAGCCGGAAAAAACTCCACAATTCCGCGCTTTAGGGTTCGCCGGAAAGGCGCCGCCCTCGCCGGGTTAGCGGTGCCGGGGGCCCTTCCCGTCACGGGTTGGGGTTGGCACCGGAGCCGCACCGGATCCCGCCAGCGGCGCGCCCAGCATTCCCGACACTCCGGCTCCCACCAGTGGGGGCTGGGCCAGCGGCCGGATTTCTCCGGGGTGAGCGCTGCGGAGCACGGCGACTTCGTAATCCACCAAGCGGGCGGCGATCAGCTCGGAGAGCGACGATTCGAAGGTCAGCATGCCGTCTTTCTGACTGGTCACGACGACGTTGCGAATCTGGCTGCTCTGGCCCTCCTTGATGAGGTTCCGGATCGCGTGATTGGCGATCAGGACCTCAAAGGCAGCCACCCGTCCTCCTCCGATTCGTGGGAGGAGCTGTTGGTAGATGATCGCCTGCAGCGAGTTGGCGAGCTGAACCTTGATCTGCTGCTGCTGCCCGGCGGGGAACACATCGACGATCCGGTCGAGCGCCTGGGCGGTGTCGTTCGTGTGCAGGGTTGCGAAGACCAGGTGGCCCGTCTCGGCAATGGTCAGCGCGGCACGAATCGTCTCGAGATCTCGCATTTCGCCGATGAGCAGCACATCGGGGTCCTCACGCAGGGCGGCCCGGAGCCCGGTGGCGAAGGTGGGGGTGTCCTCACCGACTTCCCGCTGGTTCACGAGCGCCTTCTTGTGGTGGTGCACGTATTCGATCGGGTCCTCCAGCGTCAGGACGTGGCAGGCCCGTTGGTCGTTGATCGAGTCGAGCATCGAAGCCAGCGTGGTGGACTTACCGCCGCCCGTGGGGCCGGTCACCAGCACCAGCCCATGGGGCCGCTTGACAATCGAGTTCGTGACCTGCGGAAGACCGAGCTGTTCGAACGACGGGATGGCGTAGGGGATGGCCCGGATTGCCAGCGCAACTGAGTTCCGCTGGTAGAAGGCGTTGGCCCGGAACCGGGCGAGGCCCCGCCATCCGAACGCGAAGTCGATGTCTCTGGAGACCTTGAACCGGGCCCCGAGGTCCTCATTCAGGACCGCGAAGACCAGCTCTTCGAGCTGTTCGGGGCGGAAGGGCTCCTCGGTGTCGGACCACAGGTCGCCATCGATGCGGTACCGGGGCGGGCTTCCCGCCGTGAGTACGACGTCGCTGCCAAAATGATCCCAGAGGTGGTGGAGGTATTTCTCGAGCGGCTCGGCGTTCACGGGTGCCATGACTTCTCTCTCCTAAGGATCGTCGTTGTACAGAGGAGCCAGGTTCACCCGACCCTCGACCCTCTAGGTAATATCGGCACAGGTCACCCGAAGATCAATGGCCCGAGTGGACCATTTCTTGCCGAGGTCCAGCGGCGAGCCGAGTCCTGATCCGGCGGCCCGAAGAGGGGAGTCAGGCGTTTGCCGCCAACGCCCGGCGGATCGCCCCCAGGCCCCGGCGCTGCAGGGCCTTCACCGAGCTCGTGCGCTTGCCGATCGTCCGGGCGACCTCGTCCACCGTGAGTCCCCCGATGATCCGCAACAGCAGCACGTCCCGCTGCAGCGGTGCCAGGCCCTCAATCAGCTGCCGGACCTCCAGCGCCGAAAGCTCGTGGAGCGCCTCCTCCTCGACGTCGCCGTGTCCCCCGGCGTAGGCCAGCAGATCGGGCGCTACCGGCTCGACCGGGCGGCGGCGGTTGTACCGGTAGTGGTCGAGGAACCGGTGGTGGGTCATCACCAGCACCCAGGACCGGAAGTCGGCCTCGCCGCCGGAGAAGCTCGGGAGGTCCCGGGCGACCTGCAGGAACACCTCGCCGGTGACGTCCTCGGCCTCGCGTACGCCCCGGGCGCGCAGGTAGCCCAGCACCACCGGGGCCAGGTTGCGGTAGATCGCCGACCAGGCCCACTCCGCCCCCAGCCGGGCGGCCTCCAGCACCTCGGGGAAACTCTCGCCGATGTGGGAGGGGCTCCGGTCGTCCTGGGCCTGCCCGCGTCGCGACCCGTGGCGTTGTTCCCCGACGCGCCGAAGCACCACCCGGGATGCTGGTGGTGCTCGGTCGTCGTCGGCGCGCAGCTGCTCGCTAGTAGTAGCCAGGGGACCGGTTAGGAGCCGGATGAGGAACCGCCGGAGTTCCCGGAGGTGCCGCTTGTGGTGGATGAGTTCTTGTTGTGGCCGGGGGCGTTGTCGCTGTTGCCGTGGCTGCCGTTGCTCTCGTTGCCCTGCCCGTGGCCACTGGTGCCGCTCGTAGCCGTGGCTGTCGGGGTAGCCGCGGGTCGGAGCGCGGCAACCGCCTTGGTGATCTCGGCTTGGCAGGCGGCGCCGGGCAGCCCGTTGTCGGCCACCGGGGCGGACACTGCCAGCGAGTCCCCGGCGATCGTCGAGACGAAGAGCCCGTGCTCACGGCCGGTGAAGCCGAGGGTCGACGCCATGTGGGCGGCCCAGGACACGCAGTTTCCATGGTTGACGGTGTTGTCGGTCGCCGTCGAGGTCACGGTGCCGGTCACGCCGTTGTCGTCGCCCTTCCCGTGGTCCTGGGAATGCGCGGTCGAGGTGACCGTTCCGGTAACGCCCTGGTTGTTGTCGCCCTGGGCACCCGGGTGGTTGGACCCGTCGGGGATGTTGACACCGACGTGGGCGGCCATCGTCGACGCCACCTGCTGGGCCGACGCCGGCAGGGACCCGGTCGCTGCCAGGGCACCGGTCGTGGCTACGGTGGCCGCCAGCGCAACGCCGGTCACCTTGGCGGAAAGGGATGCCAATACGCTGCCTAGCACAGTTCTCCTCCTCCAACTCTGGGGGGCATCGCTCCGGTGCGCGGAGCGGGGGGAGCGGCGGCGGTCGGCCACCAGACCTCCTCCGGCCGCAGTAGCGGCCTCGGCAGCCTTGGTGACGTGGACCGCTGCAGCGTCCTCAGCCGGTTCCGCCGACCAGGCGCTGCGAGCGCCGCGGATGAAGCGAGCCAGGTCGTCGGTGCGCTCCGAGCCGGCCGGCGCCGTGCCGGCGAGGAGGCGCTCGATCTGCTGGTCGCTCAGTTTCCTGCGGTAGTCCATCTCATGTACGTCAGCGCCAGGGCAGCAAGAACCGATACCGGCGAGCTGGGACTCATTTGCGCTGCCAGGCGGTAACCGCCGCTACCAGCGCGGGTTGCTCGCCAGCAGCGCTTCGAACGCCGCCGGGGCCAGCGGCTTCGAGAACAGGAACCCCTGGGCTGCCTGGCAGCCCAGCGCCCGCAGCCGCTCCAGCTGGTCGGCGGTCTCGACCCCCTCGGCGATGACCTGCAGCCCGATGCTCCGGGCCAGGCTGGCCACCGCGGCAACGACCGCCGAATCCTCGGCGTCGGGGCCGATGTCGCGCACGAAGCTGCGGTCGACCTTCACCAGATCGAGCGGGAACCGCTTGAGGTAGGCGAGCGACGAGTAGCCGGTGCCGAAGTCGTCGACGGAGATCCGCACCCCGCGGCGCCGGAGTTCGGCGAGCACGGCGTAGGCCGCTTGGGCGTCCTGCATCAAAAAGGTCTCGGTGATCTCGAGCGCCAGGTGGGTGGGATCGAGCCCGGACGACTCGAGGGCAGCGATGACGTCCCGAGCGAAGTCGGCGCTCACCTGGCGGGCCGAGACATTGACGCTGATCTCGAACCGCTCGCCCGGCACCACACCGTTCGCCTGCCATTCCGCCGCCTGGCGGCACGCCTCGGCGAGCACCCAGCGACCCACCGGCACGATCAGGCCGGTCTCCTCGGCCAGCGGGATGAACTCCATCGGAAGTAGCAGGCCCCGCTGCGGGTGATCCCAGCGCACCAGGGCTTCGGCACCGATAATGCCGCCATCGGCCAGGTCGATCACCGGCTGGTAGACGACCCGCAGCTCGCCCCGCTCAAGGGCATGGCGGAGGCCCGATTCCAGCTCGACCCGGGTGGTGTCGCCGCGGAGGGCGGGTGTGAACACCACCCACCGCCCCCGGCCCGCCGCCTTAGCCTGGTACATGGCCAGATCGGCGTCGGCGACCAGGTCCTCGGGGTCGGTCGACGTCCCCGGCGCCAGGGCGATGCCGATGCTGGGGCACGCGTAGACCTCACGGCCCGCCACCACGTGGGGCTCGCTGAGCACCGTCGACACGCGGGCAGCGATCACGTCGACCTCGCCCGGCAAGTTCAGCCCGCCACAGACCATGACGAACTCGTCGCCGCCGATGCGGGCGACCGTGTCCTCCAGCCGCAGTGTGCCCTGCAGCCGGGAGGCGACGTCGATCAGCAGCGCGTCGCCGGCGGCGTGGCCCAGGCTGTCGTTGATCACCTTGAACCGGTCCAGGTCGACGAACAGCACCGCCACAGTCTGGCCGGTCCGGCGGGCCCGGGCGAGCTCGACGCCGAGCCGGTCCATCAACAGCGACCGGTTGGCAAGGCCGGTCAGCGGGTCGTGGTGGGCGGTGTGGTTGACCCGCTCCTCGTGGCGAGCGCGCTCGCTGGCGGCGGCCACGACATCGGCGACCTCGTGCAGGAACTGCAGCTCCTCCAAGCTGAGCGATCGGTCGGCCCGGCTGACCCGGATCGCCGCATAGGGCCCGTCGCCAGCACCGATCGGGACACTGAAGGCAACGTCGTCGGGCGCGGGGAAGGCGATCTGCGGGGGCTCAGCACTCGGGTCGCCCCGGCGGACTGGGACGATGTCGTCCTCACGGAGACCCAGCGCGGCGCGGATCACGGAGGTCGCCTCGTCGATCAGGGCACCGAGGTCGAGGCCCTGCATCGCCCGCCGGCTCAGGGCGGCCACCTCCATCGCCCGCTCCGCCCGGGCCTGGGCCTTGCGTTCGGCCCGCCGGGCGGACTCGAGGTCCTCCACCTGCACCAGCAGGCAGGGCTGCCGGTCCGGATCAGCCGACATCCAGCTCCGCGTGACCCGGGTCTTTGCGACCCGGCCGTCGGCTCGCAGGAAGCGCCGCTCGTCAGACCTGCTCCCCGCCCAGGCAGTTCCGCCGGCAGGAGCCCCGGACTCGGCGTCGACCGTTTCCTCCAGACGAAGGCTGCGCAGCTCGACCTCCGAATACCCGGTCAACCGGCAGAACTCCCGGTTCGCCCGCAGGTAGGAGCCGTCGGCGGCGACGAGCGCCAGGCCGATGATCGACCGCTCGAACACCTCCTCGAAGAGCTGGGAGTTGATGGAGGGCCCGCCGGATCCGGGCGCGTCGGGGCGCACTCCACCGAAGGCGACAGCGGTCGGAGCCAGGCCCGGCGGGACAGCGACGGCGGGGTCCACCATTCAGGTGTCGACCTGCACGCTCCCCGGCATAAGCCCTTGGGCCTCAATTGGTCCGGTGAGCACCGGGGTGGCGCGAATGGGGTAGGCGGTTGCGGGCGGGAGGGTGATGCCGTGCCGCTCAGGTGGACTACGCATCGCGACGGTGAACCGCGCTGGGCACTCGTGTTAGAACGTGTGGGTGAGCCAGCCAAGCGAGGGCATGGTCGTCAGCCCGGAGACCCTTTCCCGGTGGGAGCAGGAGCTGAAGGAACTCACCAGCGACGGCCGGGCGGCGATGAGCGAACGGCTCCAGCGTGCCCGGGAGTTCGGCGACATCCGGGAGAATGCCGACTACGACGCCGCCCGCGACGAGCAGGCGATGATGGAGGCCCGGATCCGCCACCTCAAGCAGATGATCAAGCAGGCGGTTGTCCAGGAAGCGCCGGCCACCACCGACCTCGTGGCTCCGGGAGTCGTGGTTACGATCCTGGAGGACGGCGAAACCGAGACCGAGGAGTACCTGCTGGCCATGACCCCCGAGGAGAAGCTGCAGGGTACCCGCACGATCACGACCTCCTCGCCGCTGGGGGGTGCCCTGGTGGGCAAGAAGGTTGGCGAAAAGGTTCAGGTCGCCGCCCCGCGGGGCTCGTTCACGGTCGAGATCAAGGCCTTGCGACCCCGCTAGCCGACACGCGAGGTTTTGTGTGTGCTCAGGAGTCATATTGACGTGTGTTTATCCACAGAACGTCGCTGGACAGTGATGCCGGCCGCCAGGTGCAGCTGCACCAGCAGCGGCCGGAACCGGTCCACGTCCCGGCGGAGTTGCCGGTAGGTCCGCCCCAGCTCCTCGACCAGCGGGCCGGTGACGGCCCGGCCCTGGTCGTGCATCAGCCCCCCGAGGCAGTCCGCCAGCACCGTCGCCACCGCCGCCACCCGGCCGGCCCGCGCCCACGCCAGCTGCAGCGCCCGGGGAGCGGCGTCGGCCTGATGCGCCCCGTCGTGGCCCGCCGGTAGCAGGCACTCGTCGTTCCACCCGCTGTCGCCGAGGCGGATCTGTGCTCCGCAGTAGCCGAGCCAGATCTCCACCTCGTGGCAGAGCTTGGCGAGGCTCCCGGCGGCGTTGCGCAGCGCCTGGGCCTGATCCGCCACCGACCGGCGGCTCGGCGTCCCCTGAAGCTGGCCGGCAAGCTGGTCCATGCAGGCGGCGCAATTCGCCACCCCCTCCCTGATCCCGCTGGCATAGCTGCCGAACACCTGGTCCCCCCCGTCGACGTCCCCGGCCTCGCGTTCGGGTCCCGAGGCAGCGGGGGCGCACCCCTCGTCCGGTCCCCGCCCGGCTTCAGCAGCCATCGCGGTCTCCGCTCAACCCGGCGGCCCTCACCGGGAGCTCCGCCGGGAGATGAGCCGGTCGACCGAGTCCGCTTCTGCGGTCAGCTCGCTGGCCCCGATCAGCAGGAACTCGATCGCCTTGCCGCCGACGATGTCGTCCAGGTGCCGGCAGAGGACCGGGTCGGAGCAGATCGCCTGGCGGATCCGCTCCAGGCCCTGACCTGCGTCCCGCAGGATCCGGCTCCGCCGTTGCATGGCCGCCCTGACCGCCGGGGTAAGGCTCACGCCGCACCCCGCCGCTGGCCCGCGGCGACCTTCCACTCGATCGACGCCGCGATGCAGAGGGCCGGCAGCCCGACCGGGCCGGCCGGCCCGGAGGATGCGAGGAGGTCCCGCAGGCCCTGGCCCGTGCCGGTAGCGCTGTCCAGCCCCGGCCCGCCCCAGGGGCAACTGGCGTCCGCCTGCGGCAGGCCGCAGCGGATGGGACCCGGACCTGCGGGGGTACGTAACAGCATGATCACGCCTACGTCTCCGTCTCTCTTCCCGGCTGCGCAACCCGTTATCCGCGGGCTTGCCTTGCGGGAGTCTCTCGCGAGGGCATGTTTCACCGATGGTGGTTGCCGGTCTCTTCTTGCTCAGCGATGTGCCGGGGATGTTTCGTTTCTGTCTCACGCTGGTGCTGGGGTTCGGCGTGAGCCCGAGCAAAGAAAGCGTTTATTGGCGACTCATCTGAAACTGCTTTTGAACCAGCTCCGCCTCCAGGCTCATGATGCGTTTGGCCGGGAATCGTGCAGATCGGCTCGCCGGCCGGGGTGAGCTTGGGCTGCTTCTTCTCGAAGTC
>DAIQBQ010000017.1:0-18975 GCA_036781065.1 Actinomycetota bacterium | reverse complement strand
GACGACCCCGGCGACCCGGATCTGCTCGCTCGGCTTGTACGACCCGGCGAGCAGCTGTGCCGGGGTCCGGTAGTAGTCAGTGGCACCGGCGAGCGAGAAGCCGATCAGCCCGAGCACGGCCACCACGACGACAGCCGCGGCGATGCCAAAACGGATCCGGGGACTCATGTCGCGCCCATATTAGTAAAGGGGGGGCTCCCAACTTGGCGGTGACCACCACTGATCGGGCGCTCCCGGCGCCTCGACGCGCGACAAACGCGCAACTCCTTTGTACCCTGATGCCCGGGCAACGAGTCGTGGGCGGGCGTACATCCGGTGATAGCCAGCAGACATCCTGAGCGGCGTTTCTTTCGCATTCCGGCGCGGAGACCGGCAGCGAGCCGGGGCCACCCCCGCGCCGGCATCGCCGTCGTCGCCGTGCTGGCGGTCATCCTGGCCGGCTGCGCCGCCAAGAAGCCTCCCGCCGCCCTCCCGAGCATCCCGCCCCCGAGCCCGACCCCTCCGATGCCGGCCCCGACCGGCCCGGCGCTGACCTCGTCGATGGCCGCCCTGCCCCACTTCCTGATGTCGATGGCCGGGAACTTCAACGACTACTCGGTCTCGGCGATCGAGGGCCAGGACCTCGACAACGCCAGCAAGCCGGTGGCACTGCTCAGCGGGGCGCCGATGACCGCCGGCGACGCCCTCTACTCGCCCCAGCTCTCCCACCACCGCACCAAGGTCGTCTACGTGGAGGCTCCGGCGCAGGCGCTGGCCAGCTCGTCGAACGACGGCGGCGGCAACGTGGTCGTGCAGAACGTCGACGGCACCGGGGCCAAGGTGCTCGCCACCGGCGACAACGTCTCGCCGACCTGGTCGCCCGACGACTCCCAGATCGCCTTCGTCCGCTCCGGCGTCCTGTGGCTGATGAACGCCGACGGGTCGAACCCGCACGCGCTCGGGCTCTCGATCAACGTGGACTACTACTTGGCCTGGTCGCCCGACGGCTCCGAGCTGGCGGTCGCCAGTGGCGACCCGTCGCAGATCCAACTCGTCAACCTGGCGACGAAGGCGGTGACCTCGGTCGCCGGTGCTTCGGAGGAAGACAGCCCGGCCTGGTCCCCTGACGGCAAGCACCTGGCCTTCTCCGAGCAGCTCACCAGCTCGCTCTACCTCGCCCCGGTCAGTGGGGGAACCGTCGGCAGCGCCGTCGAGCTGACGAGCTGCACCAACCCCTGCCTGCGCGACACCGAGCCGGCCTTCTCGCCCGACGGGGCGCTCATTGCCTTCGTCCGCTTCCAGCCGAGCGGGTCCGGCCCGGGCGCAGTGGGCGAGGAGCAGGTGTGGGTGGTCCCCGTCGCCGGCGGCGCCCCGCACCAGGTGACCGACGGCCCGCAGGAGCACGCCTTCCCGAGCTGGTGAGCGCCCTGCAACGGCTTCTTTGTAACGTGAGGGATCAAATAGGCCCGCCAGATTCCAAAGAACGATCTTGCCGCAGTGCCAGGGGACACACCACTAGGGCGTCGGGGTCAGCAGTTGGGGGATCGGGCCGCAGGAGATCGGGGTCCCCTGGACGCCCGAGCTGAAGACGACGATCACGTAGGGGCTCGAGGACAGCTCGTCGAGGGTCGAGTTGAGCGTCGGGGTCTTCGACTTGTTGCTCATGACCGGCGACAGCCCGAGGAACTGCGACTTGCCGAGCGCGGCGCAGCTGCCGGGGTAGATCGATGCCGGCTCGGACGCGCTCGCGGTCTCGCCGGTGAGGTCGATGTCGATACTGAGGTTGAGGCTGGGCGACTCGAGCAGGGTCGCCGTCCCCGACGGCCCGCCGGCGATCCCGGTCATCGTGACCGTCGACGTCTGCCCGCCGCCCGGGCCATTGATGGTCCCGGTGTCGTTCGAGCTCTTCTGGCAGGCGGTGAGGCCCGCCGCGACGGCTGCTGCCCCGGCCAACAAAACGGCTGCCCTCAGCCTGGTGCGGCTGTTCCCCACGTCTGGTCTCTCTCGCTCGATGCTTCGACAGCGGTCCCCGAGGCTACTCCTCTGCCGACCTTCCTGCGAGCCGCCGCCGGGGTGACCCCTCCCCGAGCGCCGAGCCGACCTCCAGCGGGCATTAGGATGCTTGGTGACTGATACGACACGGCAAAGGCTGAGGGAGGCGCGAGTGGCTGAGTACGACGCGGTAGTGGTCGGCGGCGGGCCCGGGGGGTCGTCGGCGGCCTACTTCCTGGCCCGGGCCGGTGCCAAGGTGGTGCAGCTGGAGAAGAAGGCGTTCCCCCGGGCCAAGACCTGCGGTGACGGGCTGACTCCCCGCTCGGTGGCGGTCATGCGCGAGATGGGGCTGCACAACGAACTCAACACGTACCACAAGACCGCCGGGATCCGGATCATCGCCACCGGCAAGGAGCTGGAGCTCCCGTTCCCGAAGGCCTCGACCGCCCCGGATTACGCCCTGGTCCGGCCCCGCAAGGATTTCGACGCCACCCTGTCGGCCAAGGCCCGTGAGGCCGGCGCCGAGGTGCACACCCGGACCGAGGGTATCGCCCCGGTGATGGAGGGCAACCGGGTGACCGGGGTGCGCTGGATGCGCCGGGAGCCGGCCCCGGATGGCGGCGTCATCGTCGCTGACCAGGGGGTGTTCAAGGCCCCGTTCGTGGTCGTTGCCGACGGGGCCTCGTCGTCGTTCGGCCGGGCGCTCGGCATCACCCGGCGGCCGGACACGCCGCTCGGCCTCGCGGTGCGCACCTACTACGAGTCGGACCGCAGCAACGACGGCTTCCTCGAAGCCTGGCTGGAAGTGCGCAAGAACAACGCCATGCTCCCCGGCTACGGCTGGCTGTTCCCGGTCGGGGACGGGACGCTCAACGTCGGGGTAGGGCTGCTCTCGACGACCCGGCGGGAGCGCAAGATCAACCTGAACGACCTCCAGCGGGCATTCGTCGACGGCCTGCCCAAGCACTACGGCGTGTTCCACGAGGGCCAGGTCGGGCCGTACAAGTCTGGCCGGCTGCCGCTGGGCTGGAACGTGCCGCGGCCGAACGGTCCGGGCTGGGTGGCGATCGGCGACGCCGCCGGGGTCATCAACCCGCTCACCGGCGAGGGCATCGCCTACGCCCTGGAGACCGGCAAGCTGGCGGCCGGGATGATCGCCGGGGCGCTGGCCGACGGGACGAGTGCCGACCTGCCCGGCTACCGGCAGGCGATCCGGGACACCTACGGCGCCTACTACACGCTCGGCCTCGACTTCCTGAAACTGATCTCGCACCCGAAGCTGTTCGAGTCGCTGACCTGGCTCGGTATGAGTTCCAAGGCCTGGATGACGTTCCTGGTCCAGGTGATGGTCAACGTCGCCGAGCCCCGGGGCGGCGGCCCGGGCGACCGGACTTTCCGGGCCGCGGTCAAGGCCTACGAGCGGCGGATCAACGACCTCCCGGCGATCAGCATCCCCGCCCCCCCGGCGAAGGGCGGGACCGCCGCCGCCAACGGGTCCAACGGGAAGCTGGGAGCGGGGCAGCAGACCGCGTCCAGCGGAGCGGGGCGGAAGTGAGCCTCGGCGCCTACTCGCCGATCCTCGTCCTGACGCTGTTCATCGGCGTCTTTGCCACCGGGTCGTTCGTCGCCTCGAACCTGCTGGCGCCGCGGCGGCCGACGGTCGCCAAGCTCTCCCCCTACGAGTGCGGGATCGAACCGATCGGCATCGACGTCGCCGAGCCGTTCCCGGTCAAGTTCTACGTGATCGCCATGCTGTTCATCGTCTTCGACGTCGAGTCGGTGTTCCTGTTCCCGTGGGCGGTCACCTTCCGCAGCTTCGGGCGCGGTGGCATCCTGGAGATGGCCGGGTTCGTAGCGTTCCTGCTCGGCGGCTATGTCTATGTGTGGAAGCGGGGTGGTCTGGAATGGGAGGAATAGAAACCCCAAGCCGGTCCGCGGACCCCATTGACCCGCAGGGTCCGCCCGATCCTCCCCGGGGCCGGCTCGGCGGCGGGTCGCTGGCGATGCGCCATACCGAGGCCAACACCGGGCTGGGCATCGTCACCGGGGTGCTGGACCGGTTCGTCGACTGGTCCCGGCGCTCCAGCCTGTGGCCGGCGACCTTCGGCCTGGCCTGCTGCGCCATCGAGATGATGGCCTCCGGGGCCGCCCGGTTCGACCTGGCCCGGTTCGGCATGGAAGTGTTCCGGGCCTCGCCCCGGCAGAGTGACCTGATGATCGTGGCCGGCCGGGTCTCTCAGAAGATGGCGCCGGTGCTCCGCCAGATCTACGACCAGATGCCCGACCCCAAGTGGGTGGTCTCGATGGGCGCCTGCGCCTCGTGCGGGGGGGTCTTCAACAACTACGCGATCGTGCAGGGAGTGGACCAGATCGTCCCGGTGGACATGTACGTGCCGGGCTGCCCGCCCCGCCCGGAGATGCTCATCGACGGCATCCTCCGGCTGCACGACCAGATCCTTGCAGGGCGGTACCGGGAGCGACTCGAGCAAGCCTAGGACTTCACAAGCGGGCTTTCCTACAGCCCGGGCGGTTGCTTCCCCGTAGCCGTCCGGTGAACCCGGTAACGATCGACGAAAATACGCTCACGGAAAGACGAGCACCAAGCAAGGGAGAACGGCACATGAGCGACGAGACGCTCGCGCCGGAGGCGGCAGTGGCCCGCCAGACGGTCGACTCGGTCATCCAGCGGTTCCCCGACGCCGCCACCCACCGCGCCGGTGCGCCCGGTGAGGCGGTGGTGACCGTCGCCGCCGGCTCCTGGCTGGAGGTCGCCCGCTGGCTGGCCGGCGACGGCGGTTTTGCCTTCTGCTCCGACGTGTGCGGCGCCGACTGGCCGCACCGCACCCCACGCTTCGACGTGATCGTGTCGCTCACCGACTTCCAGTCCCCGAAGCTGCCCCGCCGGCTGCGGGTGGTGATCGGCGTCGAGGACGGCGACCCGCCCCACCTTGCCAGCGTCACCTCGGTCTGGCCGGGGGCGGACTGGTTCGAGCGGGAGACCTACGACATGTTCGGGATCGTCTTCGACGGCCACCCCGACCTGCGCCGGATCCTGATGCCCGACGAGTGGGAGGGCCACCCGCTGCGCAAGGACTACTCGGTCGGCAAGGTGCCGGTCGCCTACAAGCAACTGTCGCCGGGATCGTAGCGGGGAGGTTGAGATGAGCGATACGCACGCTGGCAGGCACAGCATCGACGCCGACCCCACCCCGGCCTCCGGCTCGACCCAGGCGCTGGTCGACGAGTTCGAGGCCCGCTCCAGCGGCGCCTTCGTCGAGGACTTCGATGCCAACCGCATGGTCGTCAACATGGGCCCGCAACACCCGTCGACCCACGGCGTGCTGCGGCTGACCCTGACCATCGAGGGCGAGATCGTCCGCGACGTCAAACCGGTGATCGGCTACCTGCACACCGGCATGGAGAAGGAGTGCGAGGACTCGACCTGGCGCCAGGCGGTGACGATCGTGACCCGCATGGACTACCTCGCCCCGTTCTTCAACGAGCTGAACTACTCGCTCGGCGTCGAGAAGCTGCTGGGCATCGAGGTGCCGCCGAGGGGCCAGGCGATCCGGGTCCTGATGACCGAGCTGAACCGGATCGCCAGCCACATCGTCTGGCTGTCCACCCAGGGCATGGACATGGGGGCGGTGTCGGTGATGCTCTACGGCTTCCGCGAGCGGGAGTTGCTCCTCGACTTCTTCGAGATGGTCACGGGCCTCCGCATGAACCACAACTACATCATCCCGGGCGGGGTGTGGCAGGACCTGCCCGACGGGTGGCGGGTGCCGGTCGAAGACTTCGTGTCGATCTTCCCCGGGCGGCTGAAGGAGTACGAGGGCCTGCTCACCGACAACCCGATCTGGCGCCAGCGTACCCGCGGCGTCGCCGTGATCAGCCGGCAGGACGCGATCGCCTACGGCGGGACCGGGCCGCTGCTCCGGGCGACCGGCGTCAAGTGGGACATCCGAAAGGCGTTCCCGTACTCGGGGATCGAGAACTACGAGTTCGACGTCCCGACCCAGACCGAGGGCGACGTGTTCGCCCGTTATCTGGTCCGGCTGGAGGAGATGCGCCAGTCGCTGGGCATCGTGAAGCAGGTGCTGGCGACGATGCCGAGCGGGGATTACAAGAACATGGACCCGAAGATCACCCCGCCGCCCCGGGCAGAGCTGACCCGGTCGATGGAGGCGGTGATCCACCACTTCAAGCTGGTGACCCAGGGCTACCCGGTGCCGGCCGGCGATGTCTACACGGCGATCGAGTCCCCCCGCGGCGAGCTCGGCTGCTACATCGCCTCCAACGGCGAGACGCTCCCGTACCGGGTCCACGTCCGGGACCCCAGCTTCGCCAACCTCCAGTGCCTGCCGGTGATGATGCGCGACACGCTGATCGCCGACACCGTGGCCGCCATCGCCTCGGTCGACCCGGTGCTGGGCGGGGTGGATCGCTAGTGGCCGGCGCCCTCCACCGCAGCCTCGCCGGGCCCGCCGTCGAGATCCTTGCCCGCTATCCTGAGGGCCGCCAGCGCTCGGCGGTGATGCCGCTGCTCCGGCTGGCGCAGGAGCAGGACGGGTACATCACCGAGGCGGCGGTCGAAGAGATCGGCGGCATCGTCGGGCTCTCCTCTGCCGAGGTCGTTGCGGTCGCCAGCTTCTACACCCTGTTCCACCTGAAGCCGAAAGGCCGGCATGTGATCAGCGTCTGCCAGAACATCGCTTGCACCATGGCCGGGGCAGAGGAGATCATCGAGGCGCTTGAGCAGGAGCTGGGGATCGGCTCCGAGGGCGAGACCACCCCGGATGGCGCATTCACGCTGGAGCGGGCCGAGTGCCTGGCGACCTGCGAGATCGCCCCGTGCATCCAGATCGACCACGATGCCATGGTCAAGGTCACCCCGGCCTCGGCGCTGGCCCTGCTGGAGGAGCTCCGCTCGGTGCCCAGCCCGGACGGTCCTGGGGCAGCGCCGCGCTGGGCGGCGCCCAGGCAGGCGTCCGACCCGCGGAGCGCCTAAGTGGTCCACCTCTCCCGAACGTCGATGGTCGAGCGCCCCTGCATCCCCGGATCGCGCGCCGTGCGCTCAGGGTGCAGGATGCCCTCGTTGCGTCAACGTAGGTCCGAGGGGGACCGCTGATGGCGGAGCTGGTTGTCACCCGGCGTATCGCCAGGTACCCCGAGGACTCCTATACCGCCGAGCGGGCCTTCGCCGATGGGGCCTACGAGGGCCTGCGCACCGCGCTGACCCAGCACACTCCCGCCGAGTTGATCGACATGGTCAAGGCCTCTGGGCTGCGGGGCCGGGGCGGGGCCGGGTTCCCCACCGGCAACAAGTGGTCGTTCGTGCCCAAGGACCTGTACCCGCGCTACCTGGTGGTGAACTCCGACGAGGCCGAGCCGTGCACGTTCAAGGATCGGGAGCTGATCGAGTGGGACCCGCACCTGGTGATCGAGGGGTCGCTGATCGCCGCCTACGCCATCCAGGCCCACCATGTCTACATCTACTGCCGGGGCGAGTTCAGCCGTGGCGCCCGCCGGCTCAACCAGGCGATCGCCGACGCCACCGCCCGCAACTGCTGCGGACCCGACATCATGGGGAGCGGGTTCGACTGCGAGATCGTCGTGCACCGCGGGGCGGGCGCCTACATCTGCGGCGAGGAGACCGCCCTGCTCGACTCGCTGGAGGGCTTCCGCGGCCAGCCACGGCTGCGCCCACCGTTCCCGGCGGTCAAGGGCCTGTACGCCTCGCCGACGGTGGTCAACAACGTCGAGACCATGGCCTCGCTGCCGCCGATCGTCTCGAACGGGGTGGACTGGTGGCGGTCGATGGGCACCGAGCAGTCGCCCGGGCCGAAGATGTTCTCGATCTCCGGCCACGTCGCCAAGCCGGGCAACTACGAGCTGCCGCTTGGGATGAAGCTGGGCGAGATGGTCGAGATCGCCGGCGGCATCCCGGGGGGCCGGGAGTTCAAGGTGTGCAGCCCGGGCGGGGCAAGCTCGCCGTGGATCACCAACCTCGATCAGGAGATGTCCTTCGAGGCGCTGGCCGCCGCCAAGTCGATGCTCGGGTCGGGGTCGGTCGTGATCATGGACGAGACCACCTGCGCGGTGCGCATGGCGCTGGTGATCACCCGGTTCTTCAACGTCGAGTCGTGCGGCAAGTGCACGCCCTGCCGGGAGGGCACGTGGTGGCTGCGCAAGGTGCTCGAGCGGATGGAGGAAGGGGAGGGCCGCCCCGGCGACGTCGACCTGATGCTCCGGGTGTGCGAGCAGATGTTGCCCGAGGTGGGGGCACCGGCGAGCGGGCGGTCGTTTTGCGTGCTCGGCGACTCCTGCGCCTGGGCGCTGCGCTCGGCGCTGCAGCTGTTCGGTGACGAGTTCCGGGAGCACGTGGGCTCCGGCAGCTGCCCGAGAGGGGCGTCGAAGATCTTCGCCGGGAGCCCGGCATGAACCCCATGAGCGCGATGCGCCGGCTGGTCATGGTGGTGGCGTTCATCGCCTGGCTGTTCGCCTGGAGCTCGCTCCATGGGGCCAGCTCGTTCTTCGGGAGCAAGGGCCTCCCGGAGTGGCTGGCCGTGTTGTTCTTCTTCCCGCTGCTGCTGACCATCGCGGCCACGGTCACCGGGGCCATGCGGCTCCCGGTCTGGCCCTGGATGGCCATCCTCGGTGCGGTCGCCCTCGTGCTCGCCATGGTCGGGGTCCAGTTCGCCGAGCTGCGCTCGACCGCCGATGCGCTGATCCGGGGCGGTGGCCATCCCCGTTCGGTGACCCTGCTGCTGGCGCTGAAGACCCAGTTCAAGCAGGGCGCGGTGCAGGCGGTGTTCTTCATCGTGGCGCCGGTCGTGCTGGCCGGCACCGGGCTGATGGCCTGGCTCAACGGCCCCCGGCGCATCTTCGCTTCGGAGGGAACACAGGCGGGGGGCCGGCTTCCGGAGGGACCGCATGCCGCCTGACCCGGTGACGATCAAGCTCAATGGCACCGAGGTCGTCTCCGACCCCGGCCGGATGCTGATCGACGTGGCCGAGGGCCTCGGGATCTTCATCCCGCGGTTCTGCTACCACCCGGGCATGGCCTCGGTGGCCGCCTGCCGGATGTGCCTGGTCGAGATCGAGGGCCAGCGCAAGCTGCTCCCCGCCTGCGCCACGGCGGTGACGGACGGGATGGTCGTGCACACCGACAGCCGCCCTTCGATTGACGCCCAGCGGGCGGTGCTGGAATGGCTCCTGATCAACCACCCGCTCGACTGCCCGATCTGCGACCGCGGCGGCGAGTGCCCGCTCCAGGACCAGGCGCTCGGCTTCGGGCCCGGCCGCAGCCAGTACCACGAGCCGAAGCGCCACTTCCGCAAACCGCTGCCGCTGTCCGACCTGGTCGCCCTGGACCGGGAGCGCTGCGTGCTGTGCTGGCGGTGCGTGCGCTTCTGCCGCGAGGTCTCCGGGGACAAGGAGATCGAGTTGCTCGACCGGGGGTCGCTGGCGCAGATCAACCGGGGGCCGGCCGAGCCGTTCGACTCCAAGTTTTCCGGCAACACGATCCAGATCTGCCCGGTCGGGGCGCTGACCGCCACGCCGTACCGGTTCCTGTCCCGGCCGTGGGACCTGCTGACGACGGCCTCGGTGTGCTCGTTCTGCTCGGTCGGCTGCCCGCTGTCGGTCGAGCGGCGGGGCAACGAGGTGCTCAGGGCGCAGGCGCTGGCCAACGACGCGGTCAACCATTTCTGGAACTGCGACAAGGGCCGCTACGGCCACCGCTACGTGTCCCACGCCGACCGCCTGACCACCCCGCTGGTGCGCAAGCCGGCACCGGGCGCCGAGGCCGGTGCCCCGGACACCTTCGAGCAGGTCACCTGGGGCGACGCCCTGGAGGCGGTCACCGAGGCGCTGTCGCAGACGATCGGCATCTACGGCCCGGAGGCGGTCGGCTTCATCGGGGGTTCGCACGCCACCAACGAGGACCTGTTCGCCGCCACGACGCTGTTCCGCCACGCGGTGGGCACCGCCAACCTCGACTTCCGCACCTTCGACGCCGCGTTCGACTACGCGGCGTTCGGGCCCGGCGGGGTCGTCGGCTCCACGGCCACGATCAACGACCTGGACTCGGCCAAGACCATCCTGTGGTTCGGCCCGGACCCCAAGGAGGAGCTGCCGGTGCTGTTCCTGCGGCTGCGGGCGGCGGCGCTCAAGGGCGCCCGGCTGCTGGTCGCCCACCCGCGGCGGATCAGCCTGTGCGACTTCGGCACCCACCTCGCCTACGGTCCCGGCCGGGAGGCCGAGCTGATGGCGGCGCTGACCTCGGGCAGCCGCAAGGACTGCGGGGTGCCCGCCGATGTGCTGGACGGCGCCGCCGCTGCCCTGGGCGAGGGCAAGGTCGTCGTCTGCTCCGGCCAGCAGTTTCCCGGACGGCGCTGCCCGGAGGCGCTGGAGTCGCTGGCAGCCTGGGCGGCGGCGCTCACCACCGCCGGGCGGGGCGGCCTGCTGCTCTGCGGGCCGAACGCCAACTCGCAAGGTGCCCTCGACTTCGGCGTGTTCCCCGGCCTCGCCCCCGGCCACCAGCGGACGACCGCCGGGCTCGGGACGCTGGACATCCTGCGGGCGACTGCGGACGGGCGGATCAAGTTCCTGTGGCTGCTCGGAGCCGACCTGCTGACCGACCTGCCCGACGCCCAGCTGGCTGCTGCCGCGCTGTCGTCGGGGGCGTACATCGTGGTCTCCGAGCTGTTCCCCACGAAGACCGCGCTGTCCGCCGACATCGTGCTACCCGCCGCCTCCTTCGCCGAGAAGGAGGGGACGTTCACCAACCTGGAGCGCCGGATCCAGAAGGTGAACCCCGTGGTCGCCGCCCCTGGCTCGGCCCGGGCTGACTGGCACGTGATGATGGACGTCGCTTCCCGGCTCGGCCACCGTGAGACCTGGCACTCGCCGAAGGCGATCGCCGCCGAGATCGCCCGCTCGGTGCCGACCCATGCCGGGTTCAGCTGGGACGGCCTGGGGGAGGGGTGGGCGCCGGTCGCCGGCCCGGCCGACATGCCCCCTGAGCTGTGGCACGCCTCCGGCGAGAGCGGGCCGCTGCCGGTCAACCGCCAGGCGGTCAGCCAGGAGCCGCGCCTTCGCCTGCCGAGCCAGTCCAGCGGGCCACTCTCTGGGCCGGACGGCGACCCGGTACTCGCTGGTGCCGGGCCCCGGCCGCCCCTGCTGCCCGGCCGGCGGATGACCACGGCCTGGCCGCTGCGCTGGGAGCTGCGGGCAGTGGACGCGGCGGCGAACCAGGGCTGGATCTGGCCCGCAACCACTCCGGCGGAGCCGCCGGTGCAGCCGCCGGTGGAGCCGGCCTCCGGTGCCGACCAGAGCGTTGCGCAGGCAACCACACCGCCTGCCGGGTCGCTGATGCTGCTCTGCGGCCGGGCGCTCTACGACGATGGGGCGATGGTCTCCCGGGCTTCGATGCTGCGCACGGTGACGCCGAAGCCCACCGTCGAGCTCCACCCCGAGGAGGCCGCGGGCCGGGGCCTTGAAGAAGGCGCCCAGGTGAGGGTGCGCTCCGCCCGCGGTGAGGTGACTGCGGCCCTCCACTGCTCGACCGACACCCCCAGGGGGGCGGTCTGGTTGCTCTATGACCAGCCCGGCCTGCAGGCCAACGTGCTGCTCGACTCCACGGAGGCGGCGACCTATGTGGAGGTCAGCGCGTGAACGTCACCCTGATCGCCGACTTCCTGATCATCCTCGTCCGCGTCCTGATCGTGTTCATGGTGCTCAGCCTGCTCGTGGTGTTCATCGTGTGGTTCGAGCGCAAGGTGGTCGCCCACATGCAGAGCCGGGTCGGGCCGAACCGGTGGGGGCCGTACGGGCTGCTCACCAGCCTCGCCGACGGCATCAAGCTGTTCTTCAAGGAGGGCATCGTGCCGGACTCGGCCGACCGGGCGCTGTTCCTGGCCGCCCCGGCGGTGGCGGTGGGCTCCGCCTTCCTGGCCTTCGCCGCCATCCCGTTCGGCACCCAGGTCAAGCTGTTCAACCGCACCATCCCGTTCCAGATCACCGACCTGAACGTCGGCCTGTTGTGGGTGCTGGCGATGGGCTCGATCGCCGTCTACGGGGTCGTGCTGGCCGGGTGGGCCAGCGGCTCGAAGTACCCGCTGCTTGGCGGCATCCGCTCCAGCGCCCAGATGATCTCCTACGAGATCGC
Source organism: Actinomycetota bacterium (assembly GCA_036781065.1). Lineage (GTDB taxonomy): Bacteria > Actinomycetota > CADDZG01 > JAHWKV01 > JAOPZY01 > DAIQBQ01. The sequence continues at coordinate 6,830 of DAIQBQ010000017.1, read as the reverse complement.
GCTGTCGCTGTCGCTGGTGCCGGTGATCATGAGCGCCGGGACGCTGTCCCTCCGCGGGATCGTCAACCACCAGGCGGGGGCGATCGGCCACATCAACTGGCTCGGGCCGGCGGCGAGTCTGGGGAAGGTGCTCCCCCACTGGTACATCTTCTACGACCTGCCGGCATTCATCATCTTCCTGCTCGCCGGGGTCGCCGAGACCAACCGGCCCCCGTTCGACCTGGCCGAGGCGGACACCGAGTTGGTCGGCGGCTTCCACACCGAGTACTCGGGGATCAAGTTCGCCATGTTCTACCTGGCCGAGTACCTCCACGTCGTCACCATCGGGGCCGTCGCCGTGATCATGTTCCTCGGTGGCTGGCAGGGGCCGCACATCGGGTTCCTCCCCTGGCTGTGGCCACTTGCTTACTTCGTCATCAAGACGTTCCTGTTCGTGTTCTTGTTCGTGTGGCTCCGGGCGACGCTGCCCCGGCTGCGCTACGACCGGCTGATGCAGGTCGGCTGGAAGGTGCTGATCCCGGCGTCGCTCGCCTGGCTGGTACTGGCCGGGGCCGCAATGGTAGGAGGGATCTGATACGCCATGCCCGACAAGCCGGAATCCCGCCAGAGCCCGATCAAGGCCACCGCCGCCCTGGCCAAGGGGCTGTGGATCACGCTGCGCCACCTGGAGCGGCGGCCGATCACGATCCAGTATCCGGAGCAGCACCGGGAGCCGTTCCCGCGGTTCAAGGGCCGCCACGTCCTCGATCGCCACGCCGACGGGCTGGAGAAGTGCATCGGCTGCGAGCTGTGCGCCGGCGCCTGCCCGGCTGACGCCATCCTGGTCATCGGTGCCGAGAACACCCCGGAGGACCGGCACTCGCCCGGCGAGCGCTACGCCAAGGTCTATGAGATCAACTACCTGCGGTGCATCTTCTGCGGGCTGTGCGTCGAGGCCTGCCCGACCGAGGCGCTGGTCATGTCGCATGCCTACGACCTGTCGTCGGACTCCCGGGACAAGTTGATCTTCACCAAGGACATGCTGCTGGTCGACGCCCCGCTGCAGCGCCGCCCGTCGGACTCCGAGCTCGCCCCGGGCGAGGAGGTCGGCGACTACCGGATTCTCAAGGAGGGGCTGGCGAAGGCCCGCGCCGAGTCCGGCAAGGGAGGACCTGTCTAGTGGCGGGACTCCAGTACACGGTCTTCATCGTCGTCAGCCTGCTCGCCCTCGGCGCGGCGGTGTCGATGGTGCTGTCCAGGAACGCCGTCCACTCGGCGCTGTTCCTGGTCGCGGTGCTGCTGGCGCTGGCGGTGCTGTTCCTGCTGCAGGGAGCCTTCCTGGTCGCCGTGCTGCAGATCATCGTCTACGCCGGGGCGATCATGGTGCTCTTCGTCTTCGTCGTCATGCTGCTCGGCATCGACAAGCAGGAGGCGCTGACCGAGAACCTGACCAGCCAGCGCCCGCTCGCCATCGGCCTCGGGCTGCTGCTGGCCGTTGAGGCGTTCTACCTGGGCCTCTCCCAGCACATCCAGGTCCACTCGGTGGCGGCACTCACCCGGCAGCTACCCGGCGAGGGCAACGTCACCGCGGTCGCCCGGGACCTGTTCACCAGCTGGGCGTTCCCGTTCGAGGCGACCTCGGTGCTGCTGGTGGTGGCGGTGGTCGGCGTGATGGTCCTGGCCCGGCGGAAGACGACGTAGCCGATGAAGGTCCCTGGCGCCCTCTATCTCATCCTGTCCGCCCTCTTGTTCACCATCGGTGCGATCGGCGTCCTGGTGCGCCGGAACGTGCTGGTGATGTTCATGTGCATCGAGCTGATGCTCAACGCGGTCAACCTGAGCTTCATCACGTTCGGCCGCATGCTCCACGACCTGACCGGTCAGATCGCGGTCTTCTTTGTACTGGTCGTCGCCGCCGCCGAGGTCGTTGTTGGACTGGCGATCATCGTGGCGATTTTCCGCCGCCGGGCTTCGGCCGACGCCGACCAGATCAACCTGCTGAAGTGGTGAGGGGGCGCCGGTGAGCCAGGTCACGCTGGTCCCTGTCTTCCCGCTCGCCGGGGCAGTGATCCTGCTGCTGTTCGGCAAGCGGCTGCGCACGATCGCCGGCGTCCTGGCGACCCTGCTGGTGGGGGCCTCCTTCGTCACCGTGATCACGGTCGTCTCCGACCTGGCCAAGCTCCCGTCGTCCCAGCGGGTCGTCGTCCACACCGCCTACACCTGGATCCTCACCGCGGGGTTCAAGGTGGCGGCCGCCTTCCGGATCGACCCGCTCACCTGCGTGATGTTGATCGTCATCACCGGGGTCGGCTCGCTGATCCACTGGTACGCCATCGGCTACATGGCCCATGACCCGCGCAAGGGCCGGTTCTTCTCCTACCTCAACCTGTTCGTCTTCTCGATGCTGATCCTGGTGCTGGCCGACAACTTCCTGCTGATGTTCGTCGGCTGGGAGCTGGTCGGGCTGTGCTCCTACCTGCTGGTCTCGTTCTGGTACGAGAAGCCCTCGGCGGCCGCTGCCGGCAAGAAGGCGTTCATCACCACCCGCATCGGCGACCTCGGGTTCATCATCGGCCTCTTCGCCATCTACAAGGTCTACGGCAGCCTCGACTTCGCCACTGTGTTCGGGGCCGCCACCAAGTCGGCCGCCCCAGCCCACTGGGCCACTGCCATCCCGCTGCTGCTGTTCTGCGGGGCGGTCGGCAAGTCGGCGCAGATCCCGCTCTACGTCTGGTTGCCCGACGCCATGGAGGGCCCGACGCCGGTCTCCGCCCTGATCCACGCCGCCACGATGGTGACCGCCGGCGTCTACCTGGTCGCCCGGGCGCACGTGCTGTTCGAGAACTCGCACGCCGCCGCCGTGATCGTCGCCGCGATCGGCGTCGCCACCGCTTTCTTCGCCGCCACGATCGCCCTGACCGAGGACGACATCAAGCGGGTGCTGGCCTACTCGACGATCAGCCAGCTCGGCTACATGTTCGTCGGGGTCGGTGTCGGCGCGCTCTACCGCTCGGCGGACGCCTATGCCTCGGGCATCTTCCATCTGATGACCCACGCCTTCTTCAAGGCGCTCCTCTTCCTTGCCGCCGGATCGGTGATGCACGCCATGCACGACCGCACGGACATGAAGCAGATGGGCGGCCTGATCAAGAAGATGCCGATCACCGGCACGACCTTCATCGTCGGCGGCCTGGCCCTGGCCGGCATCTTCCCGTTCGCCGGCTTCTGGTCCAAGGACGCCATCCTGGGCCAGGCCTACGTGCGGGCCGACTACGTGCTGTGGGCGGTCGGGCTGGCCGCCGCCATCCTGACCGCCTTCTACGTTGGCCGGCAGATCTTCATGACCTTCTTCGGCCGCTCCCGGGTGCCCGCCGAGATCCACCCGCACGAAGCCCCGTCCTCGATGACGATCCCGCTGATCGCACTGGCGATCCTGGCCACGATCGGTGGCTTCATCGGCATCGGCGAGGCGAGCTCGAAGTTCTACACGTGGCTTAGCCCGGTGTTCACCGAGCCCCGCTCGACGACCGTTGCCTCGCCGGCAGCGTGGCTGTCGGTCCTGGCCGTCGCCCTCGCCCTGGTCAGCCTCGCCTTCGCCTGGCGCTACTACCTGCAGCCCGGGTACCAGGAGCGCCGTACCCGGTTGACCTCGCACCTGGTCTGGCTCCGCACCGTGCTCAAGCACAAGTGGTACGTCGACGAGGCCTACGGGTTCCTGTTCGTCCGGCCCGCCCTGGCCATGGCGAAGCTGGCGGCTGGCTTCGACCGGTACGTGATCGACGGGGCGGTGATGGGGGTCGCCCACGGGATCGGGTTCGGAGCGAGGTACCTCCGGGAGATCCAGACCGGGTTCGTCCGGCGTTACGTGATGACCATGTTCGGCGGGGCGGTGCTGGTGGTGGCGGTGCTGATCGTGCGGGCGGCGCACTAGATGCCCGGGTTCCCGATCCTCACCGTCACGCTGGTCCTGCCGGTGGCCGGCGCCATCGGGGTCGGCCTGGTCCCCAAGGAGAACTACACGGCGATCCGCACCGTGGCCCTGGTGACCACCGTCGTCACCTTCCTCGCCTCGCTCGACATCCTGTTCAAGTTCCACACCGCCACGGGGACCCAGCAGCTGGTCGAGCACGTCGCCTGGGTGCCGGCCGCCGGGGCCTCCTACAAGCTCGGCGTCGATGGGATCAGCCTCTGGATGATCCTGCTGACGACCTTCCTGATGCCCGCCTCGGTGCTGGTCTCGTACCACGTCGCCCAGCGGGTCAAGGCGTTCTTCATCGTGCTGCTGATCCTGGAGACCAGCCTGCTCGGGGTGTTCCTGTCGCTCGACCTGGCGCTGTTCTACGTGTTCTGGGAGGCGATGCTCGTGCCGATGTACTTCCTGATCGGCATCTGGGGCTACGACCGGCGGCGCTACGCGGCGATCAAGTTCTTCCTGTACACCCTCGCCGGGTCGCTGGTGATGCTGGTCGGGGTGCTGTACCTGTACTTCGCCGGTGGGCACACCTTCGACCTGATCGCCATCGAGTCGCACCTGCACCTGTCCGGGGCGGCCCAGGACTGGCTGTTCTGGGCGTTCTTCGCTTCGTTCGCCATCAAGGTGCCGATCTTCCCGCTGCACACCTGGCTGCCCGACGCCCACACCGAAGCGCCCACCGCCGGTTCGGTCCTGCTGGCGGGGGTGCTGTTGAAGATGGGGGCCTACGGGTTCCTCCGGTTCTCGGTGCCGCTGTTCCCGGAGGCCGCCCACCGCTACGCACCGATCCTGGCGACGTTGGGGGTGATCGGGATCCTCTACGGCGGCATCGTGGCGATCGTCCAGCCCGACCTCAAACGGCTGGTCGCCTACTCGAGCGTGTCGCACATGGGGTTCGTGGTGCTCGGGATCGCGGCGCTGACCCCGCTGGCGACGACCGGCAGCGTGATCGTGATGCTCAGCCATGGGCTGGCGACCGGGGCACTGTTCCTGCTGGTCGGGATGCTCTACGACCGGGCGCATACCCGCCAGATCGCCGAGTTCCGGGGCGTCTCCACGGCGATCCCGGTCTTCTCCGGCCTGTTCTTGTTCGTGTGCCTGGTGTCGCTCGGCTTACCGGGGTTGAGCGGCTTCATCGGCGAGTTCCTGGTGTTGAACGGATCGTTCCCGGTCGACAAGGTGCTGGTGATCCTGGGTGTCGGCGGGATCCTGCTGTCGGCGATCTACCTGCTGTGGGCCTACGAGCGGATCTTCACCGGGCCGAAGAAGCTGCCCCACGAGGACCGGCCGTCGTTGTGGAAGGACCTGTCGTTCCGGGAGCTGGCCGCGGTCGTCCCGCTGCTCGTCATGACCGTGGTGATCGGCGTGTACCCGCGGCCGTTCCTGAACCGCATCGAGCCCTCGGTGCGGACGGCAATCCACTCGGCGTCGACGGTGTCGCCTTCTTCTTCGCCGTACTCGGCGTCGTCTGGGCGAGGGGGCGGGAAGTGAGCCTCCTTCCGGCCCTCGCGGCGGCGCCCGTCGTCCACCTGAACGTGCCCGGGGCGAGTTTCCGGGCGGCTGCCCCGATGGGGGTGTTGGCGGTCGGCGGCATGGTGCTGCTGGTCGTCGGGTCCACGTTGCGCAAGCACCGGGCCGGGGCGCTCGGGGTGCTGACCCTGGTGTTCCTGGCCGGGTCGGCCGTGGCTGCCCTGTTCGGCATCGGCCACGCCCAGGCCGCGTTCGACTCGCGGATCGCCCTGGACGACTTCTCGGTCTTCTTCGACCTGCTGCTGTGTTCCATTGCCGCCGTCGGTGTCTTCGCCTCGCTTGGCATGCTGAAACGGGAGCAGGGCCCGGCGCCGGAGCTGTTCGCCCTGATCCTGTTCGCCACCGCCGGCATGATGCTGATGGCCGCCGCCGGCGACCTCATTGTGGTCTTTGTTGCCCTGGAGACCTTCTCGCTGTGCTTCTACGTGCTGGCCGCGTTCCGCCGGAACCGGCCCGACTCGCAGGAGGCGTCGTTCAAGTACTTCCTGACCGGGGCGTTCTCCTCGGCCTTCCTGCTCTACGGGGTGGCCCTGATGTACGGCGCGCTGGGGACCACCCGGTTCCTCGGGCTGGGGGTGCTGCCCGCCGCGGCGTTCCCGCACAAGGGACTGCTGCCCGCCGGTCTGGCGCTGGTGATCGTGGGGCTCGGGTTCAAGGTGTCGGCGGTGCCGTTCCACATGTGGACCCCGGACGCCTACGACGGTGCCCCGTCCCCCGTGGTCGGCTTCATGGCGGCGGGGGCCAAGGTCGCCGCCTACGCCGTGCTGCTGCGCCTGCTGATCAGCGCCTTGCCGGTGATGAGCCACGAGTGGCGGCCGGCGGTCGTCATCCTGGCGGTGCTGACGATGGTGGTCGGCAGCGTCATCGCCGTCGTCCAGACCAATGTCAAACGGATGCTGGCCTACTCGTCAATCGCCCATTCCGGGTTCCTGCTGATCGGGGTGGCGGCCGGGACCGCCCGCGGCGTATCCAGCTCGCTGTTCTACCTCGCCGCCTACAGCTTCACGATCCTCGGCGCCTTCGCCTTGGTCTACGCGGTCGCCGGGCCGGAGGAGCGGTTCATCCAGATCGGCGACTACCGGGGCCTGGCCCGGCGCCAGCCCTGGCTGGCGGTGGCGCTGACGCTGTTGCTGGTGTCGCTGGCCGGGATCCCGCCGACCATCGGGTTCTGGTCGAAGTTCGAGGTGTTCGGCGCCGGCGTGGCCGCCGGTCTCTCGCCGCTGGTGGTCATCGGGCTGCTGTCCAGCGCCATCGCGGCGTTCTTCTACCTGCGCATCGTGGGCCTGATGTTCCTCGACGACCCCACCGGCTGGACCGAGACGCCCGCCCCGGCCGGGGCGGGCGGCGG
>DAIQBQ010000016.1:0-19673 GCA_036781065.1 Actinomycetota bacterium | reverse complement strand
AGCCGTAGACCTGCTGCGCCGCCGCGGCCACCCGCTCGACCTCCCGCCGCTCCTGGCCGAAGCCCTTGACCACCCGCACCCCGCCAACGTCCTCGTCGACGATCTGGGCGACCTCGCCTTCCTTCTGCTGGCCGTCCCAGGTCGCCGGGAACACCCGCCAGCGCATCCGGTAGGACAGAACGAGCAGGGCCGGCGCCACGAGCACGCTGATAATCGCCAGCAGCGGCGACAGGAAGAACATCACCACCAGCGACAGCCCCAGCAGCAGGACGTTGCCGCTCATCAGCGGGAGGAAGCTCAGCAACCCTTGGACCAGGGTCGTGTCCGAGTTCGCCCGGGCGACGACCTGGCCGGTCGGCATCCGGTCGAGGTTGGCGAAGTCGAGTCGCTGCAGGTGGTCGTGCATGGCGTTGCGCAGGTCGTACTGGACGGCCAGGGCCACCCGCCCACCGAGGTAGCGGCGCACATAGCCACCGGCGAACCCGATGACCCCCAGGCCGGCCAGCAGCACCAGCCACGGTGCCAGCGGGGCGGTGCCGGCAACGATCACGGCGTCGACGATCTGGCGCTCCACCAGTGGTGCGGCGACCTGCGCCAGGCTGGCCACGATCGCGCCCCCCAGTGCCGGGATCAGGTCCTTTTTGTGGGCCAGCACGTAGCCGGACAGCCTGCGGAGCCACCCTGGGTTGACCGGCGTGAGGGCCGGTCTCACCGCTGCCCAGCCCGCCAGCTGTCGACCGCCGGGCCGAGCTCGGCCAGGGCACGGAGCAGCGACGCCCGGTCGGCGGCCTGACCGGCGACCGCCTCAAGCCGGGCGCCCATTGCCGCCTCCACGTCGGCCAGCACCCGGGCCCCGCTGGGGGTCAGCCGGAGCGAGATCGCCCGCTGGTCACCGGGGACCTCGGAGCGGGAGAGCAGGTCCCGGGCGCAGAGCGACTCGACGGCGGCACTGATCGCCGGCTTGCCCAGGACAAGACGGGCGGCCAGCCGCGAGGCCCGCTCATCACCCTCGGCGACAGCCGCCAGCACCCGGTAGTGGGGGAGGCTCAGCCCGGCGCAGGCGGCCTCGAGCACCCGCGCCGCGCGGATGAGCGCTCGGACGGCGGTGGTGGCCGGGTGAGCGCTCGCAGGCTGAGGCGGCAGCGCGGGCGAGGGTGCGGGGCTCTCCGGGAGGTCCATTCCCCCAGCGTACCCGAGGTAGTTCGTTTATCGAACCAATCCGGGGAAGGCTCAGCCAGGATGGGGACAGCGTTGTGCACACCTGTGGAAAGTTGGGTGAGCATTCACCGAACCTTCCAGATCTGGTCGGTATCCGTTCACGCCCCATTCACGGTGCCGGGGCGCTGTGGTCGCGCCCGCGATAGCCCGCGATAGGTAGCTGGCGATGGTAATGGTCCTTACTATGGTGACCTCACGTGCAGAAAGGCTCCTCGTTGGGTGGGTAATCGGGGAACCCCATGACCCGGAGCTGCACAATCTCGCCTGCCCGTCGAAAGAGCCACCGAATCTCATCCGGTTCCTCCCACCAGGAGCAATGCATGTGATTGCCTCTTTTAGAATGGGTCCAGCGCACGTAAGTAACTCCCCAAGAGTGTCGGTCAAGTAGGAGCCAGGCAGCACTACGTCTTGCCCGTCGCCAATCAGCCTCGTCTCAGCCCAGCCGGTGCCCGTCAACCGGTAGTGAAACTCCATGATGAGGTCATCGTCTCCCCATGTCAGCCACCCCTGGGGGGCCCGGTTCGGGAACGACGCTCATGTACTTTGGCGGTGGGCCTTAGGCGCACAGCTGGATCACAACAGTCGGAGTTGCGCCATGTGGGGAGGCGCAAGCGACGCGGAAGCAAAGCCAGTAGGTGGGTGAGGTGAATGGCTCGGCGCGATGGAAGGGGAGAGCGATGGCGGCCTGGGAACAGGGAGGGCTACCGGACGGTCACCGTCTGGATCATTCCCGCCATCATGTGGCCAGGTAGGTTGCAGACGAGGATGTAGTTGCCCGGCTTGAGGTTGGCGGCCCGGGTGACGCTCTGTCCGGGGTTCAGGTTGTCGCCGTCGCTGACGTCCTGGAGGAAGGAGCTGTCCTCATTCAGGTCGCCGCTCATCATGGGTAGCTGGGAGACGGACAGGTCGGTCTTGAAAATGACCAGCTCGTGCTGGATTGTGCCTTTGTTGCTGATCTTCAGGGTGATCTTGCCAGCAGGCAGGACGTACTCCGACAGGGCGATCTTGAATTCGCTGAGCGTGATCGTGACCGTGCGCGACGGGGCCACGCCGCCGGCGGCAAGGGCGCCGGGGGTCCAGTCCCGACCGACGGCCACGAACAGCGCCGAGAGGGCGACGCAGCCGGCGACGATCACCGCTATCGCGGTCAGGGCGAGCGCCCTGGGGCCGAGGCGGGGATCGGCTTGGGCGCTACCGGGTTCCCAGAGGGAGACCTCCTCAGGCGCGACCGCCCGCCTGTCGAGGGTCGAGCCAGCCTCGTTATGGGTCTTCATAGCCGCCTCCTCTGTTGGTCGGGCTCTCTAAGATTTTCGGCAGGCCTCGAGCCTCTGCCATCTGCCGAATCGCCTGACCTCTGCGGGCCGCGTGGCTCCCCCCGGGACAGGCCCCCGGCGCACCAACCCTGGTCAGGGGTTATCGACAGCGGGCCTCCCGGCAGACCGGCTCGAAGCCGTGCCGGACGAGGGGATCCGATCTCCGGCGCGGTCGAGGCGACGGGCCGCCAAGAGCCCTCCCATCGCTACGGGTATCGCAAACAGCAGCGCGGTGAGCCGGAGCCCCACAAGCCGGCCCAGCGCCCATCGTTCAGGCTGGCGAACGGGCGGAGGCCAAGCCAGTACAGGCTCCAGAGGGCCATCACCCAACCCCGTTCGCGGTCGCCCACCGAGAGTTGAAGCCGTGTGGTGGCGGAGATCTGGCTGGCGACGTACCCGAAGCCGGCAGCGCCGAGCGCGACCATTCCCACCAGGAGCGACCGCGACAGGGCGAAGCCGACCAGACCCGGCCGCGCCATTACTGCCATCGCGGTTACGGTACGCCGGGTCGAAGCTCGGCCCGGATTGCTCAAAGCTGCGATGACCGCACCAAGATCGCCACTACCTGGCCGAGCACTACCTTCCCTCCCGCCTCAGGGACATCCTTTGGTGGGCTCGCTGAGTTCACCTGCCGGCTCCCCCGCCCCACTCGTGTCATCGGTTGATGTGCCTGTCGACCAGGCAACCAAGCTCACTCAGCCCTGCCGCTGGAGCCGCAAGGACCGTTGCCGGAAGATCCTCAAACATCGTGGCCGCCAACACTCCCCGGAACACTTGGTCAGCGTCACAATTTGCATCTCGCCCATCCCATGGGCAGCGCCGCGCGAAATCCTGGCGCCGGATGGGGGTAGGTGAGTGGTCACCGATGTTCTAGCCCCGAGAGGTGCCCATTGTCGGGTGATTCGCCCATTTGCGCCCGAACGTGGCGACGATTGCGCTGCTCATTTCTTCCACCCAACGAGCCAGCGTTGTTGGCTATCGAAATGAAAGCGGCTGCACCCCGTCAAGACCTTCCCCAGAGGGTCCGCCAAGCTCTCGGTCCACCGGCTATGCGCTGGCGGCGTAGGCCCTCGCCAGCCATCCGAGCACCTCGTCATCGACCTCGTCGACCGCGGTCAGGCCGATCCGCAGCGTGATGGCGTCGTTGCCGACATTCCCGGCCGGGACCAACCTCCCCTGCGGGGCCACGCCGTCGAGGCGGAGTCCGAGGTCGACCCGGGACTTGGTCGTTGCCTGGACGACGCCAAACGTCCGCCGGGAGGTGAGCAGCGTGACGTAGGTCTTCCGGGCCTGGATGTCTACATCGTCGCCCAGGCCCGGGGCAGCGGCGAGGATGGCGTCCAGGATCGGGCGGAGGTGGGGCCGGTCGGCGTACTGGCCGCCGATCAACTGGTCCGCCCCGGCCAGCAGGTAATCCGGGTAGCCGAACCGCTCCATCAGCAGCAGCATCCTTGGGTACCCGTCGACGCCCTGGGCGGTCAGCCACTCCCGCACCGACGCCTCGCCGGACAGGCCGGTCTCGGCAATGCGCCGGTTCCAAGCATCGACGCCCTCACCGGTGCGGCGCTCGAGCAGCCCCTCGATGTGGAGCCGCATGCCATCCCAGCTGCGGGCGTTCGGGCTCATGGCTCAAGCACCCTGCCTCGGCTGGGTCAGGCTGAACCAGTTCCCGGAGTCGTCCCGGAACACCGCCTCGATGCCGTAGGGCCGCTCTGAGGGTTCCTGGGCGAAGACCACGCCCTTGGCCGACAGCTCGTCGTAGGTGCCCTTGCAGTCGTCGGTGGCCCAGACGCCGCCGCCGAAGGTGCCCTTGGCGATCAACGACCGCAGTTGGCCCGCCGTCTCCGCATCGATCATCGGGGGACGTGGCTCCAGCAGGGTGAACTCGAGGTCCGGCTGCGTGGGCGGGCCGACGGTCAGCCAGCGGAAGCCGCCCATGGCGTCGTCGTCCATTGTGACGTCGTAGCGCACCTCGAAGCCGAGTTTCTCGGTGTAGAACTTCTTGGCCGACTCCTGGTCCAGCACCAGCACGCCGGCGTGCGACAGCCGCTTGATCATCGCTCGCTCCTTGTCTCGTCGTTTCCCGGAAGCGAGGGTAGGGCCCGAGGGCCGTGCCGGGCTTCTCCCCGATTGCGCTCCTGTGGCGCTGCTCCGGGGGGTCGGGACCACATCATCACGAAGCAGCCCGGGATCGGCGGCGGGCCGCCCTTGCTCACGGCGGCCGCCCGGTAGGCCGACGGCGAGCAGCCGACCAGCTCGGAGAACCGGCTGCTGAACGAGCCGAGGCTGGAGAAGCCGACCACGAAGCAGATCTCGGTCACCGTCAGGTTGGCCGCCCGCAGGAGGTCCTTGGCCCGCTCGATGCGGCGTCGGCTCAGGTAGGCGCCGGGGGTCTCGCCATAGGCGTCCCGGAAGGCCCGGAGGAAGTGGTAGCGCGAGTAACCCGCCGCCTCGGCGAGGGCGTCCAGGTCGAGCGGCTCGGCGTAACCCCGGTCCATCAGGTCCCGGGCCGCCCGCAGGTGGGCCAGCACATGCGGCGGCGCGCCTTGCTTGCCCATGGCAGCCATTATTCGTCGTGGGGGGCTCAGAGAACCTGGATCGCTACCGAGCGACTGAAAACAGGCACGGCACTGGAGTGGAGGACCAGCACCTGATCAAACGGGCGTTCGAGACCGACAACCGGGCGGCCCGCAGCGAGAGCGGAGCCGGAGGGTAGAAGAGCGGCCCGGTTCTGCGCATACTGAGCCGGTGAGCCCGGCCATCTCGATCCAGCAGTCCGCCCGCGAGGCGCATTTCCTGATGGACCGCATCGACGAGGCGGCCCGGCGGCAGGACTGGCCCGGGGTGGTGTCCGCCTGCCGCGATGCCCTGGCCCACCCGTGCGCCCCCCACGCCTTCTACGTGGCCGACCTGTGGACCGGCCTCGCCGAGGCCTACGTCATCCAGGGCCGCTACGACGACGCCATCGACGCCCTCCGCTCCGCCGTCGCCAACGGGCACCGGGCCTGGCCGCACCCCGACGCCGACATCGCCCGGCTCCACCTGCTCGCCGGCCGGCGGGACGAGGCCGACACCGTGTTCGCCTCGCTCCGGCAGCGGACCCCGGACGACCTGTGGCTCTACCTGGCGGCCGGCACCGGGTACCGGGAGGCCGGCGACCCGTCGACGGCGCTCGGCTGGTTCGACGCCGGTATCGAAAAGGGCCTCGCCATCGGCGACCCGGAGGGTGTGGTGCGGGAACTGCAGGAGGGTCGCGCCGCTACCTTGGGCGATCTGCACCGGCCTCCCGACGAGCTTTCCATCCGGACCGTCGCCTTCCTCACCGGCTGGTCGCCGGCGCCTCCCGGGTCATGGGCGCCACCGCTGTGGCCGGACGACGGCGTCACGCCGCCCGAGCCGGAGCCGTGCGGCAACTGCGGCTGGACCCCGCCCGTCGAAGCGGGAGACGAGGACCAGGTCCCGGCCCACCGCGCCGCTCCTCCAGCCGGGAACGCCGGCACGATGGGCGTCGCCTGGTTCACCGCCGACGAATGGCCGCGCGCCGTCGCCCGCTGGCCGGACCTGCTCACCGAGATGCCCGCCGACCATCTCGCTTACGTCCGGGAGCTGCAGTCCCGGGTGCTCCAGGTCGCTCAGGCAACGGGCACCCGGATCGTCATGGTGCCGCTGTCGGTCGGCGGGCTGCTCAGCTTCTGTGAAGCGAACGGCCCGCTGGACCCTGGGAGCGGCCGCGCCCGGGGCGACTATGCCGCATCGCTGCTCGCCCAAGGCCACGGCCGGGCCTGGCCGCCGGAGCGCAACGATGTGTGCTGGTGCGGGTCGGGGCGCAAGTACAAGGTCTGCTGCGGGACGGTGGAGCTGGGTCGCTGATGGCCCCTGCCCAGCCACTCGTCGTCTACGACGTCGCCGGTCCCCGCGGCCAGCAGGTCGTCACCGCCGCCCGCGAGCTCGCCGAGGAGGTCAGCGAGCTCCGCTGCTTCTGGGATTTCGACGACCCCGAGGGTGGCCGGATCGGCTTCTGGGGGCCGGGCGAGGTCATCGTGGCCTCGTTCCCCGGCTGGTACCGCGCCGAGTGCGACCTCGCCCGCTTCCCCGACGGCTGGCTCCCACTACCGGATAAGCCGGGCGAGCGGTGGGAGGACTTCGACCAGGAGTGGTACCTGGCCGCCCAGCGGGACGGCGACTGGGTCTACGTGTTCCAGAGCGACCTGGTCGAGCTGACTGCCCATATCGACGGCACCACCGAGGCGGTCGCTGGCGACGAGCCGGGCAAAATCGAGGTCGAGGGCGTGGAAGCTAGCTGGTACCGGATCGGAGTAGACGCCTTTCAGGCTGCTTGGGCAAAGGCCCAGAGCCAAGCAAAACGAATTGTCGCCCAGCGCGGCGGCGACAGTTCGTCTTAATTCGCTAAATCCCTGCTCTAAAGCCCGCCGGGTTACCCCAAAGGGAGTACCCCGCGCTGGTGCATCCGCCACATGTCGACCTGGGAAATGGCCCGTCCAGGTCATGTGGTGTCTCACGCCGGATGCCGATCATCAGAACTGCGGATGAACCATGTCCGGGGGTCGACTGCGCCACGCGGGGTGGGGACCGTCCGCATGTTCATTTTCACGTCTTACAGGACTTGAGGAGGCGGGGAATGCAGCGTCTCAGGCAAAGGCTCAGGGGTGAGCGCGGCTCTGTGGCCGTCGAGTTCGCCTTGATTGTTCCGGTGTTTCTCGTCCTCGTGTACGGGGGCCTTTCGTTCGGCATGGCGATGTCCGCCAAGAGCATCGTCACCGAGGCCGCCGCCGACGGCGCCCGGGCGGCCATCGGTGTCGGGACCTCAGCGGCAATCACTGTCGCCGAGAGCGAGGCGACGCAGGTGCTCAACAACGAGGGCACCGCCTACAAGACCTACGGCTCGGTCAACGCAACGCTCTCCACTGCCGGTGACGGGACGTGCGGTCCCTCGCTCACCGCCCAGTGCATCACCGTCACCATCAACTATCCCTACTCGTCGCACCCCGCCCTTCCCAACCTGCCCGGGTTTGGGCTGATCCTTCCCTCCACGCTCAACGCCACCTACACGGTGGAGGTGACTCCGTAATGTCCCTGATCTCCCGACCCAGCAGGTTCGTTGCCCGGCGGTTCCAACGGCTCTTCGGTGGCCCCGAGGGTGACCGCGGGATCTTCGCTATCCTCGCCGCCCTCGTGCTCACGGTTATGGTGTTCGCGACCGCGCTTTCGGTCGACATCATGGGCCGGGTTTCGACCCTCCGGACCGATCAGGCGACGGCCGACATGGCAGTACTGGACGCGGCGTGGGAACTGAACCAACCCACCCCGACCCTTGCCGGCGCCCAGACCCTGGCCTGCCCCAACGGCCTGGCCAACGGCATCAGCTGCTCCAATGTGACGATCGCCTGGGGCAACGCCAGCGGGCTCTGCACCTCCGCCTGTACCAATCCGACCACCGTCACGGCAACCGTCAGCACCGTCTACCACGACTGGTTCGGCCGGAGCCAGTCGACGCTGTCCCGGTCGGCGGTGGCGCAGATCGGCTACTTGCAGACAACAACGCCGTGCACGGTCTCGATCTGCTACTCGTCCACCGTCTCTGAGGCGCAGTTCTCGATCGGTTCCACGCTGGCGGAAGTCAACGCCGGGCTGGGCCGCTTTGGCCAGGCGAACCTGTCGCTGATCGGCTACCAGGGATTGACCAGCGGGTCGATCGCCCTCGGCGTGCTGGAGACCGATTTCGGCTGGTCGGGCCTGACCCCCACGGGGATCCTGAACCAGACCGTGACCGTCGGAAGCTTGTTGAACGAGTACTCGAGCATCCTCAACAACAACGGGGACACCGCCGCCGGCGCCTCGCTCTCGGCGCTGCGCACCTACCTGCAGGCCAACGCCCTCTCGACCTTCAACGGCTCGTTCACCCTGGGCCAGTTCCTGGGCATCACCTCGGGCAACGGCATGACCCTGGGCACCACGGTGAGCTTCCTGCAGATGTTCAACGGCGCGCTTCAGGTCGCCAACGGCAAGGCCGGGATCTCGGCGAGCCTCGGGATCACCGGGATAGGGACTGCCTCGGTCTCGGCAATCGAGCCCCCGACCGTGAGCCCGTACGGGCAACCTGGGGTGCAGGCGACCAACACGCAGGTCACGGCCACCATGAGCGACTCGCTGCTGTCACTGGTCCCGTTGACCCTCACGGTGAACGTCGGCGCGGCAACGGGCACGCTGAGCTCGATCGACGGGTGCGGGACGACCCCGAGCGGCATCCACGTGAGCACCAGCTTCAACGCCGCCACGATCTACGTCTCCGGGTCTGTCCCGTTGGTGGCGAACATCTCCGGGTACATCACCGTCCCGCTCACGCCGGGGGCAGGCTCGAACCCGATCTCGGTCCCCAACACCGCAGACTTCGTGCCCAACTCCGGAGTCGCCACCGTTTCTGGCTCCCAGGGATCGGTCGTCAACAACATCAGCGTCCAGCTGTTGGGAGCGGCGCAGATCACCGCCAGCACCGTGCTGAGCGACATCCCCTACGCCTCGATCCTGTCCGGGCTGATGAGCGGCACCGGTGTCCTGGCCAATGACGGGATCAACATCGGCAATGCCGCCTACCAGGGCATCCAGGCGACCTGCGGGGGGACCAACCAGATCACCTCTGGTACCACCACCACCGCAACGTACGCCCCGGAGCTGGTCAAGTAGTCGCAACGCCTGACGCAGGCAACAAAACCAGAGCCGCCCTGAAAAGGCGGCTCTGACGCGTCCGGGGGGGACCCGGGCCGTATGTTTGCCTACCCGGCCCGCCGGGCGTCAATCGGATGGCGACGCCCCGGCCTCGCTGAAGTACTGCCCGACTGCCTCAGCCAGGCCCCCGGCCAGGACCGCCCGGTCCGCCGGCGTCGCCGCGATCGACCCCTCGAACGGGTCGGTGATGTAGAGCGGCTCGACCACCGTCCCGGGCATGGCACTCGGCGTCGTGAAGATCGGCGGGTCCGCCGGACCCAGAAGCTGGAGGTGTCCGTAGGCGGCGCTCGAGGCGGTCATCGCCGGGCCGCCGAGACCTGCGTCGGACACCACACCGTCGTCAGGGATCGCCCAGCCCTGGTGGTTCATCGCCGCCAGGACGTCGGTCTGCACCAGGGTCGCCAGCTGCTTGTTGCGTTGGGAGAACGGCCGGGCGGCGTCGTAGGCGGCCAGGCTCCCCATCGACGATGGCCCACCGGCGTCCAGGTAGATCCCGATGAGGAGGGCAGCCCCGGCCTGGTTGGCGCACACGTCCCGGGCGGCCAGGTCGTCGATCACGCCCTGCACGCTCAGCAGGTTGCCGCGGGCGTCTGCGGGAGTCAGCCGGGCGACCGTGTTGTCCCCCGTCCTCGAGACGGCGACCCGGTAGCCCTGGGCGGTCAGGTCGGCCATGGTGTCGAGCTCGAGCGGCAGGGTGGCGTCGGCCTCGTGCAGCGCCGCCTCCGACTGGGTCGTCCCGAGCGCTCCAGGGTCGATGCCGCCATGGCCGGCGTCCAGGAAGACGGTGAGATTGCGGTTCCCTGAGGTGGGGCTGAACACGACGCACGACCCGTACGCGAACCGGCTGGCGTCGACCGGCTGACCGGTCCGTTTCCCCCCGGCGGTTGCCACCGTGATGGAGCCCGACCCCACGCCGAGCGGGCTGGTCGCCGCCCCCGGCCGGAGCAGCACCGCGATCAGGGCAGCGACCGCCGCCGCCACGACGACCAGCAGAACGATCTGGCGCCGGTGGGTTCGGCGCTGGACTGAACCGGGGGTGAACGGCTTCACGGTGCAATACACGATGAACGCCCAGCCTGAGTGTCCCCTGGTTGCCGCTCGGCTTGGCCGCACCTTATACTAATTCGAACGGTTCCAACCTTGGAAAATAGGGCAAACGGGGTTTCGAAAGGCGGCGACCATGGCCACCCAGGCGCGGGCATCTCAGTGGCGGAACCTGTTCAGCTTTCCCAACCCCGTGAACGAGGTCTCGGCCCGGCTGGTCGCCGGCGGGGTCGTCCTGATGGCGGCGGCGGCGATCGTGTCCGGCCAGCGCTGGATCACGCTCGTCATTGCCTACGGCTTCCTGGCCCGGGTGCTGACCGGCCCGAAGCTGAGCCCGCTGGGCCAGCTGGTCACCCGGGTGATCACGCCCAACCTGCCGGTCAAGGCGAAGTTCGTGCCGGGCCCGCCCAAGCGCTTCGCCCAGGGCATGGGGTTCGCCTTCTCGACCACCGCCGCTGTGCTCGCCCTCGGCTTCAAGCAGTGGGGCGCCGCCGAGATCGTGCTCGGCATGCTGATCGGAGCGGCCACCCTTGAATCGGTGTTCGCCTACTGCCTCGGCTGCAAGATCTTCGCTTACGGGATGAAGATCGGCCTCATCCCGACGCGGTACTGCGAGGAGTGCAACAACCTGACGTTGCGCACCTCCGCGTAACCGATCCGGGGGGCGACCGGGCGCGCTCCGGGCGCGCCCACGTTGCGGATTGCCCCCTCCGTGCCCCAAACTTCCGAATCGCGGAGGGCCCCGACGAGACGTTGCTCTCGGCGGGCGAAGCGGGGTACAAGGAGGCGTGACAATGCGCCACGTGCCGGTGCGCAACGATTGGGAAGACTGGGTGCAGGGCCTTGCCCGGGTCGGGCTGATCGCGTTCCTGCTGCCGATGGTAGCCGTGGCGTGCGGGAGCAAGAAGCCGTCGACCAACCCGTCGCGTTCCCCGTCGCCGATCGCCGCCCCGACCACTCCGCTACCAAGCCTCCCGGTGACCTCGCCGAGCCCGTTCCACCCAGTGGGCACGCTGGTGTCGCCGTCGCCGTCCGCAAAGCCGTCGCCGAGCCCGGTGACCAACACCGCCGTGCCCCCGGTCACTGCCACCGTGCAGATCAACGCCGCGAGCGGCTCGACGATGACCGCCAAGGTCGGCCAGATCCTCAGCCTGACGCTGGGCCAGGACCCTGGGTCGGCCTGGAACTTCGTCACGCTGCCCAACAGCGGCGTGCTGTCGATCGTGAACCAGCAGAGCTTCCTGCCCAGCCCCGTCCCGCCTGGGGTGACCGAGGAGTTCCGGGTGACCTTCAAAGCCGAGTCTGCCGGCACCACCGGTTTTGCCCTCAACGAGGTGATCGGCTCGGCCCCGCCGGCACTTGCCTACTCGGTCACGGTCACCGTTACCTCGTAGCGAGCTTGCCCGGACCGCCGCGCCGGGCCCTGAGGCTCGTAAGGGCGGATACAATCGAGCTATGCCGCTGCACGAGTACCTGTGCCAGGACTGCCAGGCCCGGTTCGAGGCGATCACCTCGGCCGCACGGGCCGACCAGGTCGCCTGCCCGATGTGCCGCGGCGTACAGACCCGCAGGCTGATCTCGGTGATCGCCGGCGTCGGGGGCCGGAGCAGCGGGGCGCTCGACTCCGGCTACGCGTCAGGTCCCGCTGGCGGCTGCTGCGGCGGCGCCGGGGGTTGCGCCTGCGGGCGCTGATCCACCCGCCGCGCAGGTGAAACCTGCATGCCTGTTTTTACCCGGTATCCGGGCAAATTTCACACCACGAAATTTGGCCGGTTTACAGGTCTGGGTACTCGCTTAACGATTGCGGCATGACCGGCGCCTCAGACTCCGGCTGCGGATCCTGGTAGCGCATCCGCACCGAGGTCAGTGCCGCCTCCAGCAGCGCCTCGTCGCCGTTGACCAGGTACGGTCCGGACGGCCCCTGGGCCCAGGCCGGCCCGTAGGCGTCCGAGCCCGCCACCTTTGCCCGCACCATTGCCGCCAGCCGGGCGGCCAGGCGGCTCCGGGCCTCCCCGTCGAGCTGGAGCCGCCGCTCCAGGAACGAGCGGATCAGCCCGTACTCCTGGTTGGTCAGCCCGGTCGTGTCCAGCGGCGGGGCCGCCGGGTTCGCCGCGTACTGCAGCACCACCGGGGCGGGCGGTACGGCCCGGGCCTCGTGGACGACGATCGTGCCCCCGGCCATGTCGCCGAGCCGCTGGTGGCGCGGCGTCACCAGGATCAGGACGGGACCAATGAAGACGATGTTGTCGATCAGCCGGACGGCGTTGCGCAGCAGGTTCGACCCCAGCCGCATCGGCTGGCCGTCCCGCTTGACCACCCGCAGGTGCATCGCCCGCTTGCCGACGGTCCGCCCGTCCCAGATCCCCTCCAGGAACGGGAAGTAGCCCAGGTAGACCGCCAGGATGGCGATGAAGAACACCTCCCCGCCGGAGTTGCCCGAGATCAGGCCGGACGCCCCCGTGACCCCGAACAGGATCCCCAGGGCGGCGAAGATCCCCAGCTGGACGGCCACGTCGATGGCGAAGGCGCCGGCCCGGGACCCGATGCCGGCGATGTCGACGTCCAGGGACACCGCTTCCGGGGTGACAATAGAGCTCATTGGAGGATCCACCGTCTTCCGCTCCCGCCCCGGCCACGACGAAGACAAGGCTCATCCGTGGACATCGACACCTTCATCCAACAGTATCGGCCCGAATGGGAGCGCCTTGAGCAGGCTTGCGCCCATGGGAGCCCAGGGCTCGCCCGGCTGAGCGGGCCGCAGATCGACGACCTGGTCCGGCTCTACCTCCGAGCCTCTACCCACCTCGCCGAGGCTCGTACCCGCTACGCCGACCCCCGCCTCGAGGCCTACCTGAACCGGGTGGTCTCCTCCGCCAACCGGGCGCTGTACGGCGGCAACAACGCCAGCTGGCGCTCGGCGCTGCGCCTGTTCGGGTCCCGCTACCAGGCGGCGGCCCGCCGGACGCTGCCCTACATCCTGATCGCCGCCGCGATCTTTGCCGCGGTCACCGTCGCCGTCGACGTGTGGGTCGCCGGCTCCCGGTCGGCCCAGGCCGGCCTGGTCCCGGCCCAGTTCCGGTCGGTGCTCACCCACATCCACGGTACGAAACGGAACCTCGGGATCCCGTCACCGGCGCTCTCGGCCGGGATCTTTGTCAACAACGTGTACGTCACTATCGAGGCGTTCGTCGGTGGGATGCTGCTCGGCGTCGGGAGCCTGGCCGCCGTGGTCTACAACGCCATCCTGCTGGGCGAGATCGGTGGTGCCTACCAGGCGGCCGGGAAGGCCGGGATCTTCTGGGCGCTGATCCTGCCCCACGGCTTCCTGGAGCTGACCGCGATCTGCATCGGCGCGGGGGCCGGGATGCGGATCGGCTGGTCGATCATTGCCCCTGGCGACCGGCCCCGCTCCACCGCCCTCGCCGAGGAGGCGGGCGACGCGGTCTTCGCCATGCTCGGTGTCATCCCGGCCTTCGCCATCGCCGCGCTCATCGAGGGCTTCATCACGCCCAAGGGTTACAACTCGGTGCTGGCGGTGGGTCTGGGCGCGGTCGTCTGGCTGACCTACCTCATGCTGATCTTCGGGCTGCCGGCGTTGCGCCGCCGCCGGGACGCTGCGCTCGGGCCCGAGCCGGCTGAACAAAAGCAGGGCGACCTGGTCAGAGCTTCCCCCGGGCTTTGATCGTCAGGTACTGATCGGCCAGCGCTCCGGCGAGGTCGGCCGGCGGCCGGTCCACCACGGTCACCCCCATCGCCGACAGCCGTGCGGCAGTCGCCGCCCGGGCAGCCAGCGCCCCAGCCGCCGCCGCCTTGCGGAAGGCGTCCTCGCTGCTGGCCGGGACCAGCTGCGCCTCGTCGGCCACCGCCGGGTCAGCGACCGATCCGATCACCACCAGGTGGCGGGATTCGAGCATCGGCAGCGCCTGGAACAGCCCCTCCATCGCGGCGGAGTCGGTGAGCTCGGTCAACAGCACCAGCAGCGCCCGCCGGCGGTAGCGGGACAGGATGACGGCAAAGGCCCGACGGTAGTCGGCGGCGTCGAGCGACGGCTGGACATCGAACAGCTGGTCGAGGATCCGCCGCGCCTGGGCCCGCCCGGCCCGGGGGGCGACGAAGGTCAGCACGTCGCCGCTGAAGGCGGCCATGCCGACGTGATCGCCGACCCGTCCGGCCAGCTCAGCGACGGCGATCCCGGCGTCGAGGGTGTGCTCGAACCGGGGAACCCCGGCGACCGTGCCGGCCATCATCCGGCTGGCGTCGAGGGCGAGCAGGACCTGCTGGTTGTGCTCTTCCCGGTAGGTGTTGGAGATGGGCTTGACCGACCGGGCGGTCGCCCGCCAGTTGATCCGGCGGAACTCGTCGTCGGGGTGGTACTCGCGGAGGGCGTCGAACTCGCCGTTGCCGCCGCGCAGCACCGACGACCGCTCCCCGCTCTGCAGCATCCTCGCCCGGTCCAGCCGGAGCGCGACCTGGCGGCGCCCGGGGAGGGCGGGGTAACAGCGGATCCGGTCGACCAGCGGCAGGCTGCGCTGGCGCCCGCCCAGGCCCAGCGGTCCGGTCG
The DNA here is from genome assembly GCA_036781065.1 of Actinomycetota bacterium. Classification (GTDB taxonomy): domain Bacteria; phylum Actinomycetota; class CADDZG01; order JAHWKV01; family JAOPZY01; genus DAIQBQ01. Next base: position 4,793 of record DAIQBQ010000016.1, on the reverse strand, counting down.
TGCGGACGGTGAGCGGCCCGATCGTCGCTTTGCCCCGGCGGCTCGGAGCGATCAGTTCCTCGACCGTCGTCCACTCGCCGGCACCGAGGACCGCCCATTGCCGGCGCGGGCTGACCCCGAGCGAGGGCAGGGCGAACTCGTCGACCCCCGCCCGCAGCCGTCTCCGAGACGGGTTGTGGAGCCGCAGGGAGCCCGTTGCCGGGCGGTCGAGGCTGATCACCTCCGGGACCTCCCGCGTGGCCTGGAGGGCGCCGGGGCGGGGCGCCAGGACAATATCGATCGCCAGCGCGACCAGCAGCACAAGGTTTACCCCCGACAGGTCCACCCAGCGGTTGCCGGGCAGGGTCGCAGCGACGACCGAGGCGGCCAGGACGACGATTGGGAAACGCAGGGCAATGAACAGGCCGGGCCGGCCGGGCTTGCCGCCGATGCCAGCCGGCGTCCCGGAGGTTAGCTCCGCCGCCGTGGTCACCGGGGGACGTGCACCCGGGGTGCTCACCGGGGGGGGCGCACCGGGGGTGCTCACCGGGGAACGGGCACCCGCTGGACGATGCCGTCGAGTACCGCATCAGCAGTCGCCCCCTCGATCTCGACCTCCGGCCGCAGCATCACCCGGTGCCGCCAGGCCGGCTTCAGCAGCGACTTCACGTCGTCCGGGGTCACGAAGGCCCGGTCGGCGAGGTACGCCCAGGCCTTGGCGACGTTGAGCAGCATCGCCGCCCCGCGGGGGCTGACCCCGAGGGCCAGTGACGGGCTGCGCCGGGTCTGGTCGGCCAGCATCCAGATGTAGTCGATCAGCTCGGCGGCCACGGTGATCCCGACGACCCCGGCCGCCGCTGCCTCGAGCTCCGCTGCCCCGGCCACCGGCTGCACGCCGAGCCTGATGAGGTCGTGCGGGTCCCGGCCCTCGTTGTGCATGCGCAGCACCTGCTTCTCCTCGTCGGGGGCCGGGTAGGTGACGTGGAGCTTGAGCAGGAACCGGTCGAGCTGCGCCTCGGGGAGCGGGTAGGTGCCCTCGAACTCCACCGGGTTCTGGGTGGCGACCACGGCGAAGGGCGACGGCAGCGGGTGCGACTCGCCCTCGACCGACACCTGCCGCTCCTCCATCGCCTCCAGCAGCGACGCCTGGGTCTTCGGGGGGGTGCGGTTGATCTCATCGGCCAGGATCAGGTTGGCGAAGATCGGCCCGGCCCGGAAGCGGAACGAGGCGTTCTTGGCCTCGTAGACCATGTTGCCGGTGACGTCGGAGGGCATCAGGTCGGGCGTGAACTGGATCCGGTGGAACTCCAGCGACAGCGCCCGGCCGAGCGACTTGACCATCAGCGTCTTGGCGACGCCGGGCACGCCCTCCAGGATCACGTGGCCGCGCACCAGCATGGCGGCGAGCACCCCCGCCACCACCGGGTCCTGCCCGCGAACGGCCTTGGCCACCTCGCCCCGGACGGCGGCCAGCGCCGCCTTGGGATCACCCACTCGCCTCTCCTCTCGTCGACGTCGTCGCGCCCGGCCGTCACGCCGTTCGCATCAGGCCCGCAAGCCCTCTACCTGGCGGCGCAGCTCCTCCAGCTCCCGGCCCATGGCGATCAGTTCTTCGTCGCTGCCCGGCGGTGGGCCGGTGACCAGCCGCCGGACCGCCTCGAGGTCGCGGCCCGACAGCGACGCCAGCGTGGAGGATAGGGCTTCTGGATCGATCGGCGCGAAGGCGCCACCACTCCCGGCGATCGAGTTCAGCCGGCGAAGGGTGAAGCCACGTATCTGGTCGCCGGCGAAGGCGGTGGCCCGGGACGAGCGGTACAGCCGCCCGACGGCATCGACCAGCTCGCTGGCCGGCACCGGAGCCGGCAGCTGCTCCACCGCCGGCTTTCCGAACTGCCGCGCCCGGAACAGGGCGTAGGCGACCACGGCGATCATGATCTGGACCAGTACGATCCGGGCGACCAGCGGGAGGGTGCTCCACAGGCTGGCCGGCTTCGTGCCGGGCGGTGCCGGGTCTCCGAAGGTCACCGTGCCCCCTCCACCCGGCGCGCCGCCGCCGAACAGGTCGAGCGCAAATCTGGCGTTGCCCGCCTGGGCCAGGTGGGCGTTGGTGAACGGCGAGATCCCGCCCAGGGCGATCAGCCGCCCCTGGCCCATCGGGTGGGAGATCTCGAAGTAGCCGCCGTTCTTCGGGAAGCAGCCGATGGCACCGGGGGCATTCGTCGACAGCACCGAGTCGCTGCCCTCGACGCTCAGCCGGTCGATCCCGGCGGTTTCCGGTGTCACGCATCCCGGGCGGAGCTGGGACCCGAGGCCCACCAGGTTCGGGGTGGTGATCCCTGCCACCGGGAGGGCAGCCGAGCGCGGGTCGGCGACGACCAGGGTGCCGCCATCCCGGACCCAGTTGAGGAGGGCGCTGCCCTGGTCGCTGGTGCGCAGGTCGGCGAACAGCACGAAGATCCCGGTGTCCGGGTGGCGGCCGGCGGTGTGGACCCGGATGCCCATCTCCGGGAGGAAGCGCATCAAGGCGAGTGTCCCGCCGGGCCCGGCCTCGGGGCTCGGCCCCGGGCCGGCGATCACCACGGCGATGAGCGCCACGAGGGCCAGGGCGATGAGCGCCCACATGGTCCGCGGGCGGCGCCGCTTCATGCCGCCTCCCTGGCCCGCGCCCGGGGGGTGCCCGCCGGCACCGCCCGGACCGACTCTGCGGCCTCCGCCAGCGCCTCCGCCTCGGCCCGCCCGGCAGGTGCCCGCCCGTAGACGACCGACTCGAAGGTGGCGGTCGCCCGCTCGACCGCCGGGTAGGCCTCGGGCAGGCTCCGGGCGACCGCCCGGCGGCATTCGCCGGCGGTCAGGCTGGGCACCCGGGGGATCGCCCCCCGCGCCGAGAGCACGGCCAGCAGCGAGTGGTAGCGGGCGCGCACTGCCGCCTCGAAGTCGGCCCGGGCCAGTGCCTCGGTGGCGAGCCGCTCCCAGTCGACCGGCTTCTCCCGTGGCCCCCGACCGAATGCCCGCGAACCGCGGGACTCTGGGACCACCCCCCGGAAGTGGCTGAGCACGAACACGATGACGGCTGCGACGACCAGCCCGGCGAGTATGAAGAACAGGTTGCCGACCTGGTGCCCGGCGTGGTCGATCGCATGCCAGATCGCCAGGATGAACACCCAGACGTCGTGCATGATCCGCGAGCTGAGGCTCTGTCGGGAACTGATGCCGCGGTAGGCCGAGGCCAGCGCCCGATCGACCTGGTCCCTGCTTGCCGGCTGGGTGGCCAGCCCGTCCTTGGCGCCGTCCTCAAGGGCGGCCAGGTGGTCGGCAGCATGGAGGAAGTCGTCGCTCCTGGTGCCCACCAGCCCGCTCAGGTAGGAGTCCTCGGGGATCCGGACGACCGTGCCGTCGACCTGCACGTCGGCGGGCAGGCCCAGCGACGAGCGGAGGCTGCCCATCGCCCGGGCCGACGGGTGGGAGGCATCGGTCTGGGCGACCTGGCGGGCGGCCTCGATGCGGGCGATGAAGGTGTCGAGGGTGATCGGCCCCGCTGCCGCCGTGGCGGCCGGGGTGTCCGCGGCGAGCAGGCCGGCGATGGCCATGGTGGCCGCCAGCCCGACTGCCCAGCGGGACGACGACCTAGGGTTGCGACGGATCGGGGTTCTCGCCGGCGAGGATCGACAGGTCAAAGGCCTCCTTGCGGATGCGCAGGTCGAAGTAGAGCAGCGTCAGGGCGATCGTGGTGATCGGGGTGGCGACCACGAGCCCGGCCGAGGCTCCGACGCCGCGGAAGACCCACCCGGCGTTGCCGGTCACCAAGCCGATGACGTCGGGGATCAGCCCTACCACCACGTTGACCAGCTCGACGATGAGCGCGATCAGGATCCCCAGGCCGAGCATGCGCCACCAGTTGTTGAGCGACAGCCGCCACGCCCGGCCGAGCGCCTTCGTGCCCCGCTTGCCCTCCAGGATGACGACGACCGGCGCCAAGATGAACCGGACCAGGAAGAAGACCCCGGGAATGATGAACAGAATGAACCCGATAAATACCACGATGAAGTTGAGGATCAGCACCCACAGGATCGAGTGGAAGCGGCGGAGGGCAGCGCGGTACGCCGTGCCGACCGTGACCTCGCGACCCAGGTAGTAGTCGGCCGTCGCCCGGGCGATCGCCGCGGTCAGAAATGGCGTGACGACCAGGAACAGGAGCAGGTAGAAGCCGCCCAGGATCAGGGAGGAGTTGCCCGGGAACACCGCCCCGAACGCCGCCCCGGGGGTGGTCGGCTGGCTGGGGCTCAGGTTGAATGAGAACGCAGCGAGGTGGCGAAGGGCGAAGGCCTGGGCGAAGGCGAGCGGCACGAGCAGCCAGGCCACGATGGCGATGTACGTCTTCCAGTTGCGGCGGTAGATCTTGATCGCGGCGTCGATCAGTTGCCCCACGCCCATCGGGTGAAGGACCGGGACGCCCGGCCGGAAACCCCCGGCGGGCGGGCCCCATCCCATACCCGGTTGCCCCCAGCCTGGTTGTGATTGGCTCCAGCCGGGTGGCGGTTGGCTCCAGCCGGGTGGCGGTTGGCTCCAGCCTGGTTGTGATTGGCTCCAGCCGGGTGGCGGTTGGCTCCAGCCGGGTGGCGGTTGGCCTCCCTGGTTGGGGGCCTCCGGGCCGCTTGGCGGCACTGACCCGGGCGGGGGAGGCGGGTACTGCCCCCAGGCCGGGGAAGGCGGGTACTGGCCGTAGGGCGCGGTGGGGTACTGCCCCGGCCCTCCCTGCGGTGGGTACTGCCCCGGCCCTCCCTGCGGTGGGTACTGCCCCGGCCCTCCCTGCGGTG
>DAIQBQ010000015.1:0-19696 GCA_036781065.1 Actinomycetota bacterium | reverse complement strand
CCGGCGGGGGGCCAGCCCGACGAGCTCGCTGCCGGCGACGGCGATGCCGGCCTCGGCCGCCAGCGAGGCGACGGCATCGAAGGCGTCGCCGATCCCGGTGACGAGCGGCCGGATCAGGTTCATAGACACCTGGGTCTGCCGGCGGCTGGGCAGGGCCAGGCCGAGAGCCCGCACGCCGTCGATGCGGCGCACCGCGGTGGCGATGGCCCTGGCGGCGGCCAGGTCGTCGCCGGAGAGGTCGACGTTGTAGGCGACGAGCGGGTCCCTCACGCCCACCGCGATGGCGCCGGCCGTCGGGTGCGCGGCGGTGGGGTCTCCGGGCACGTCGGGGAGCAGGCCGTTGAACGCCCGGCGGCGCAGCTCCGGGAGCGACCGGCCGCCCCCCGCCTGGTCATAGAAGAAGCTTGGGATGCCGAGCAGGTGGAACACCTCCGCGGCGTAGCGGTGGGCTGCATCGAGGGCAGCCGGCCGGTCCTGCGGCCGCAGCGGCACGAACGGGACCACGTCGACGGATCCCAGCCGGGGGTGAACGCCCTCATGGCGCGAGATGTCGAGGTACTCCACGGCCATACCGGTGACGTTGAGGAGGGCGACGAGCAGTGCCTTGGGCGGACCGGCGACCGTGAGCACCGAGCGGTTGTGGTCGGGGTCGCTGTGCAGGTCGAGGAGGTGGACGCTCCTGCTCTCCGCCTCGCCGGCGACCCGGTCGATCACCTCCTGGCGGCGGCCCTCCGAGATGTTGACCGGGGAGACGAGGACCGGGTCGGTCACTCCGGGGGCGGCGTGGAGCTCGCTCCGTTGCCTTGCTCGACAGCACGGAGCACGGTGTCGAGGAAGGCCGCCTCGGGCAGCGCCCCGAGGAAGGCGACGCGGTCGTTGACCACCATCTTCGGCACCGACGACACCGCGTAGGCGGCGGCGACCTGCGGGTATTCCTGGGCCTCGATCGATACCGACCGGATGTGCGGGCTGGCCAAGGCCAGGCGGTGCGCCGTCACGACGGCGCGGGGGCAGTGCGGTCAGGTGGGGGTGACGAAGGTCTTGATCTCGACGTCGGCGGTCAGCGACTCCAGCCGCTCCAGCGACTCGGCCGACAGCCCGTGGCCGGTGTCACTCCCGGCGGCAACCAGGGTCTCGACGAACGAGCTGAACTCGTAGCCGTCGGGAAGGCCGCTGAAGCGCACCCCGGCGTCGGCACCGTCGTCGACCGCTATCGTCGGGATCAGGCTGATCCCGGCCTCCTGGGCGAGGTCCGGCTGCGCCGAGACATCGATGATCTCCAGGTAGACCAGGTCGGAGAGCTCGGCCACCTCCTTCATCAGCGCCTCGGCCTCGGTGCAGGTCTCGCAGGTCGGCTTGCCGGGGACAAAGAGGGCGCTCGAGGGCTCGGTGAACAGGCGGACCCGGACCTGCTTGGTCAGCAGGGTGGCGAGCTGCTCGCGGAGGTAGGCCGCGTCGGCTTCTTTGATGATGGGCATACACCCAGCCTACTCGGGGTCGCGGGTTGGGTTGCTCGGCGACCCAACTACAATGGCGCGATAACCATTTCCGAATAGGAGAAAACCATGGCCGAGGCGATTCGCGGGCGGGACGTGGTCAAGCAGGCCAAGTCCGAGGTGGAGGCTCTGGACCTCGAACAGGTCGACCGGATGATCAAGCATCACGACCCGATGACCCTGGTCGACGTGCGCGAGGGCGATGAGTGGCGGGCCGGCCACCTCCCTGGTGCCATCCACATCCCTCGGGCCTACCTGGAGTTGCGGGTCGACGAGGCGATCCCCGACAAGAACGCCCCGGTCGTCCTGTACTGCGCCGGTGGCAACCGCTCGGCGCTGGCCGCCAAAACGATGCGCGAGCTGGGCTACACCGACATCCGCCACATGATCCGGGGCTTCTCCGGCTGGCGGGACGGGGGCTTCGACATCGTCGTGCCCAGGCAGTGGACGCCGGAGCAGCGCGACCGCTACTCCCGCCACTTCACCCTGCCCGAAGTCGCCGAGGAGGGCCAGCGCAAGATCTCCGAGGGCCGGGTGCTGGTCGTTGGGGCGGGCGGGTTGGGGGCCCCGGCCCTTTACTACCTGGCCGCCGCCGGGGTCGGGACGCTAGGCATCGTCGACTTCGACAACGTCGAGGTCAGCAACCTCCAGCGCCAGGTGATCCACGCCAGCTCCCGCATCGGCATGAACAAGGCGGAGAGCGCCAAGATGACGATCGAGGACCTGAACCCGGACGTCAACGTGCGGGTCTGGAAGGAGCGGATCACCGACGAAAACGTCAACGAGATCATGTCCGGCTTCGAAGTGGTCATCGACGCCACGGACAACTTCTCCACACGCTACATGCTCAACGAGACTGCGGTGCGGCTGGGTCTGCCCTATGTCTACGGGTCGATCTTCCGCTTCGAGGGCTACTCCAGCGTCTTCTGGCCGGCCAAGGGCGGTCCGTGCTACCGGTGCATGCACCCGGAGGCAGCCCCGGACAACCTGGCCCCCACTTGAAACGAGGCTGGGGTCCTGGGCGTGCTCCCAGGCGTCATCGGCGTCATCCAGGCCAACGAGGCCCTGAAGATCCTGGTCGGCTACGGCGACCCGCTGGTTGGCCGGCTGCTGATGTTCGACGCGCAGCCGACAACCTTCCGGGAGCTGAAACTGCGCCGCGACCCCACCTGCGCCACCTGCGGCAAGGACGCTCCTGCCTGGCTGGCCTACGAGGGGGCCGCCGGGCTGTTGGAGGCTCCGCCGCCCTCGCCGGGCTCGAACGGGGCGGCTGTCGAACCGGCTCCGGCGACCTCGAACGGCTCAGCCAACGGTGAGGCTGCCCCGGCGGGGGCCGCCGCCGGGGCCGCGGCCCCCTCTGTATGACGTTCTCGCGGTGAATGTTCCGAGTTTGTGGAGAAGGAGAAAGGCCACCGCGAAAACCGTCATCCCGCGAGCCAGGCGCGGCCGACCGGGGTAGAGCGCAGCCGGGGTTGGCTAGTGGCGCCGGCGGGGCCGGGCACCGCCACCGCCGCCCGTCCGGCGCCTCGGCGGCTGGTTGGTGCGGGGCTTCTTGCGGACTGGCCGGCGGGGGGCCGACGGGTCGTCCGAGGGGAGCGGCGTGCGGTTGGCCAGGGTGAGGGCCACCGCATCGGCAATCTCTTCCCGCACCTCGTCCCGAACGTTCGCGCCGACCATCAACTGGAAGAGCACGCTGCGCTCGAGCTGTTCGATCGAGTCCACAACCTTCTGCCGGCTCCCGGCGGCGGTCCGCCACTCGGCGTGGATCCGCCCGGAGGGCGGGATCTCGATCTTGAGGTCGGCGTCGCCGAAGCGCCCCTCCCATGCAACCGTGGTCGGTATATCCAAGCAGCCGCTCCTTTGCGCTGGTGACTGTCCGGCGTCACCGGGTGCCGGTCCGCATTGCCGGGCCTGACCGTCGACCACGTCAATGCCAAGACAGGCGGGCAATCCCACCCGCCGTTCAGTTGCTATCGTGCCCCCGGGCGGCACTTCACCAAGCCGGATTCTCCGGGGCGCGCCAACTCCGCCGGCCGCCCCGCCGCGAGCGCCAAAAGCCCCGCGAGGCGCCAGATGTTCCTGTGAAGTTTTCCGCCGACGTCCCGACCTGGAGGGCCGGGCCAGATTACCTAAGGGTTCTGACGAACCAGTGCTACAGCCGGCGAACCTTGGAGGCCTGGAGACCCTTCGGTCCCTGGGTCACCTCAAACTCCACCGTCTCCCCCTGCTCGAGGTTTCGGTACCCCTCGCCCTCGATGGCGCTGAAGTGGACGAAGACATCGTCCCCGTCCGGGCGTGAGATAAACCCGTAGCCCTTCTCAGCGCTGAACCACTTCACGGTGCCTTGCGGCATATGCAGTTCCCTCCCTTCCATACAACACGTACCAAATACGCCGGTCTGTACCGAGCGGCGCAGCGCTCCTGCAAGCGCCTTCCTGCCGCCAAGCCGGGGAACCTACGGAGGGAACTGCTGGTGGAGCCACAATGCATGACCTTAGGCGGTGCCCTCAGATGGAAACTCTATCACGAGTGCGACTCCCGAAGTCCGGCACAAAATGTGCCTGGTGGACGCTCTGGCGGAGCCCGTTTCGGCCCCCCACGATGGCTTCGCTCGAGCCGGACCGGGAACCGGCGAGGCCACAGCCCCGGGTAGAATCGACGCCCTCGGGGCCGCCGGACACCCCGGGATCCGCCAGCGCCAAAACGGTTCCAATCTGGGCTGGCCCGTGGAGACGAACACATTATGCGCGAGTGCCTCGACAACTCGGAGGACGAGGACCGGACGTTGTTGCGCAGAGTCGCTCAGGGAGACCTGGTGGCCTTCGCCTCGCTCTACGACCGGTACAGCCCGGCGGCGTACGGCTTGGCCATCAAGATCTGCAGTGACCGTGCTCTGGCGGAGGATGTGGTGCAGGAGGCGTTCTTATCGATCTGGCAGCGGGCTTCCCGGTTCGACCCGGACCGGGGCAGCTTGACCGGCTACCTGTTCGCCACGGTGCACAACAAAGCCGTCGACGCCATCCGGCACGAGGAGTCGATCCGCCGCCGGGAGTTGGGCGAGTTGCCGGGCGATCCGGGCGCCGACTCCGTCGTCGAAGCCGCCTGGATCGGCGTCCGGCGCAGCGCGGTGCGGGCGGCGGTCGGGGGGCTGCCCCAGGCGCAACGGGAGGCGCTGGAGCTGGCCTACTTCGAGGGCCTGACCTACGCCGAGGTGGCCGCCAAGCTGGGCATCCCGCTGGGCACCGCCAAGACCCGCCTCCGGGACGGGATGATCCGGCTGCGCGGGCTGCTCGCCAACGTGACCGGGGAGGCCCCGTGACCCACGACCAGCTCCGGGAGCTCGTCCCGATCTACGCCCTCGACGCCTTGAGCGGCGACGATGAGCTGGAGGTCCGTACCCACCTGCAGAGCTGCCCCGACTGCCGGCAGAGCCTCGAGACCTACCAGCAGGCGGCGGGGACGCTGGCCCTGTCCGCCGAGCCGGTCGCGCCTCAGGCGGCGCTGCGCCAGCGGGTGCTCGAGGGGGTGGCGAAGTCGCCACGGCCGGGCCTCCAGCCGGCGGCGGCCGGTGTTGAGGCTGGGAAGGATGCCCGGACGGGCCCGGTCCGGAGGCGGCGCACCTGGTGGCGGGACTCAGCGGCGGTGCTGGCGGCGGCCGTGATCGTGGTGCTCGCAGTCGTCAGCCTCTCGCTCGGCCTGCAGCTGCACACCGCCAGGCAACAGGTCGCCGACGAGCACCAGTTCATCGCCGCTCTCGGGACGCCGGTGGTGACCACCGTCTCGCTGGTGGCGGTGGGCAGCGACCAGAAGGCCGCCGGCCAGCTCTACGTGGCCGCCTCCGGGAACTCGGCAGGGCTGGTAGTGACCGGCCTGCCTGATCCGGGCAGCAGCGTCTACCAGCTGTGGCTGATCGTGAACAACGTGCCGTCCCCGGTGGTCGCCTTCCGCCCGGACTCCTCCGGCGACGCCCTGGTCTCGGTCAACACCAACCTCTCCCAGATGCAATCGATGGCGATCACCCTCGAGAAGCGTGCCGGCAACAAGGCCCCCCTGGGCCCGAAGGTGCTGCAAACGGCTTGACCTGGTTTCGGGGGACAGCCGGATGCGCATAGGCGTCATCTCCGACACTCACATCCCGTCGAGGGCGGCAGCCATCCCGGCGGCGGCGGTCGACGCCTTCGCCGGGGTCGACCTGATCCTGCACGCTGGCGACGTGTCGGTCCGCTCAGTCCTCGCCGAGCTGGCACGGATCGCCCCGGTGCGGGCGGTTGCTGGCAACATCGATGACGCCGACCTGACGACGGATCTCCCGGAGGTCCTCCGGGTCGAGATGGGCGGGGTCGAGATCGGGATGATCCACAACTCCGGGCCGACCGGGGGCCGGCGCGCCCGGATGCGGCGCCGGTTCCCCGGGTGCCGGGTCGTGGTGTTCGGCCACTCGCACCAGCCGGTCGCCGAGGACCGGGACGGGCTGTTGCTGCTCAACCCGGGCAGCGCCTGCGACCCGCGCCGGGCCAAGGTGCCCTCAGTGGCGATCCTGGAGGTTGCCGGCGGTGAGCCGGCGGCGAAGCTGGTCTGGCTGGGCTAGCATCACCTCCCTGCCCCTGCGAAGGGCGCTTACAGCCTGCTTGGTGTGATTTTTGCCCGGATTCCGGGCAAAAACAGACATAGACATATGCTCTCTGATGGAGCCGTTACGGGGCCGACCACCGAGGTGATCCGCGCGATGCTAAACGAGAATGTTCTCAGGCTGGCGAGGGGAGCGAATCTGGCTACGATCGTGACGCTGATGCCGAGTGGTCAGCCGCAGGCCCAGCTCCGTTGGATCGACACGGATGGCGAGCACCTCCTGATCAATACCGAGCCCCAGCGGCAGGCAGCGAAGAACGTCGCTCGCGACCCACGCATAACGGTGCTCATCCAAGCCGCAGACAACGCCTACGACTGGGCCGAGGTGCGGGGGAGGGTCGTCGAGACGGTCACCGGAGCAGATGCTCGGGCCCATGTCGACGCCCTGGCCCGCAAGTACACCGGCAGCGACTACAAGATGCCCATCGGGCCCGAAGGCCGCGCCATCCTGAAAGTGGCGCCGGACAGGGTCGTCACGCCAGGCTGAGTTCGCCGAAGCTGGGGCGGAGGTTGCCGGCCCTCGCTGCACCGGGTCCAGGCACGGTTTCGGTTCACTCCGGCCTTAGGGGACGGCGCCGAGGATCATCTCGGCCAGATTGACCATAGCGGTCTGGTTGAGGTCTCCTGGGCCGACCTCCAGGTAAACGGAGCCCTGCCGGGTGGCAATCACTTCGCCCTCCGAACTGGCCCCCTTGACCGCCGCCTCGCCGAGGCCGGCGAAGGTGAGGAAGTGGAAGCTGCAGCTGTTGGCCGTGCAGTTGCGGTCGCTGAGCGGCACCTCCAGCCGTTCGGTGTCGGCAAACTCGTCGGTCGAGGACTTGCCGTCAAGTGGGTTGGTGCCCTCGACAATGGTCACGTTCTCGGTCCGGGTGAGCCCGGAGACGGTGAAGGTGTACTGGCACGCCTCGAAGCCGCCGAAGATGGTGGTGGAGGGGGCGTCGAGCTCGGCGTCCCGAACCGGATAGCCGACCGCCTGGGCGATCTGGTCGATGGTCACCACTGTCCCGGGCGGGGGCGGGGGGAACGTGCCGGCCGAGGTCGCCGGGATGCAGGCAATCGGGTTGGCCTGGGCGCCGGTGCCCTGCGGGGCGGGCGACCCGCCCCCGCTCGGGCTCGGGCTGAGGCAGGCGGCACCACCGAGCGCGACCAGGCCGAGCGCCACGACGGCCGGGAGCCGAGCCAGGCGCCGGCCCTCAACCCGGGAAAACCGGGAAAACCGGAGAACCCGGAGCACACGGGCGGCCAGGGCGGTAAGCGTGCTCAGAGCGGTCAGGAGAAGGCGACCCGGGACAGCCACTTCGCCGGCTCGGGCAGCTCGGCGGCGGTCGGCAGTGCGGCCGCCGACTCCCACAGCTTGGCCTGCTGGCCGGCGGCGGCGACGGCCGCCACGAACTTGACGCCGGCCCGGTACTGCTGGGGCTTCAGGTCGATCCCGAGCAGGCCCTCGAGCAGCCGCTCGACGGTCGAGCGCTCCGCCCGCCGGCGGCTGAGGCCCTCCCGGATCTTGGCGCACTCCGGGAGCAGCTCCGACCCGGTCTGGTCGACGATCCACTCGGCGTAGCCCTCCAGCACCGCCATCAGCGTCTCGATCTGGTGGGCAAGCTCCTGCTGCGGCGGGGTGATCAGCATCGGGAGCAACTCCTCCGGGTGCGACATCAGGCGCTGCAGCTGCTCCGGGTCGCCCAGCGCCTGCAGCCGGTTCATCGCCTCCGAGGAGTCGATTTCGGCGGCGTCGATGAACCGCTCGACCATCCCGGTGAAGTACGGCCGCACCCAGCGGATCGAGGTGAACTCCAGCTGGTGGGCGACCTCGTGCAGGGCCAGGTACATCTGGAACTGGCGGGGATCGACCTCCAGGCCCGACTGCGCCTCGGCGATGTTCGGCATGACGAACCACAGCGTGCCCGGGTCGCCCCGCGGCAGGCACAGGTCGTAGTTGCCCAGCACCTCCCGGGACAGGAACCCGACCAGGAAGCCGATCTCCAGGCCGAGGATCAGCGGGCCGAGCATGCCGAACAGGGCGCCGACACCGAGCGACGCCGCCCCCATCGGGCCTTCCAGCTCGCCCCCTCCGCCAGCCCCGAACCCCCCCTCGCCGAAGCCGCCCGGCGCGGAGGGCGCCCCGGGGTCGCCGAACTGAGGCAGGCCGAATGACCCCCCGAACCCGCCGGCAGCCGAGCCGAACTGGCTCTCCAGGCCCTTGGCCAGCCGCTCCACGAACGGCCGGAAGGCCTCCAGGTTGGCGTTGACCCAGGCGGTGCGGTCGGCCAGCTCGACCTTGGTGATCGACGACGGCGCCTCCAGGCCGGTCAGCTGGGTCACCCGCATCTGGGCGAGCCGGCAGGCCTCCTCGTAGCTGGCGAAGTCGTCCCGGCTCGGGCCGGCGCCCGGCCCGCGGACCTGAGCGACCCCCCGGGCGATCTGCCCGGCGACTTCCCAGTTGACCGGCCCTGACTGCGATAGCAGCAAACGCTGCAACTCCCGGAACAGCGGGATCTGTCCCAGGACGGCGCCCATCTCCATCGGGTCGATGTCCATACGATTCCAGCTTATGACGCTGGTTGACCCCTCCCGTGACCGTCCAGTGCCGCGGCCAGTGCCTCGTATCCGGTCTTGCGGCCGGGGACCCACTCGGTCAGGCCCTCCTGATCCATCAGCCGCCGCCAGCGCTGGTCGTTGTAGTCCATGGCGAACAGCGCCTTGCTCCACCGCTCGCCCAACTCGGTGTCGAAGTCGGGCAGCGCGGTGAAGTTGCAGTGGCAGTACGGCGGGGAGGTCCACAACGAGGAGACCAGCGAGCTGTTGACATGGCCGGACTCCAGCTCCCGCACCCAGGTCGGGTCGCCGATGGCCCCGACGTCGGCGCTCCCCTCATGCACCGCCCGGAGCACTTCCAGCTCGCTGGTGCCGGTGTCGCCGTGCTTGCCGACGTCGAGATCGAACCGCTGGATCTGAAGGTCGGTGTCCGGGTCCAGCCCGGCCTCGCTGAGCCAGTGCAGTGGCAGGATCGCCGCCTGGGCGGAATCGGCGCTGCCCAGGGCCAGCCGCTGGCCCCTGAGCTCCGCGAGGCTGCCCAGCCTCGGCCCCCGTCCCACGATGCGGGTGGTGAACCCGACGTCGGTGTTGCGCATGCCGAGGACCTGGCAGGCACCGCCGGCCCGCTCCTCGCAGCGGACGTAGGCGACGTTGGTGTTCCAGGCGACGTCGATGCGCCGCCCGAACAGCGCGGCGACCTGGGCCTCGTAGTTGGAGAACAGCACGTAGTCAATCGGGACGTCGGTCCCCCGGAAGTAGTCGCGCATCGACTCCCAGATCGGCACGACCTTCGGGTCGTAGGCGACGGCGCCGATCGTCACCAGGCCTTCCTGAACGGTCACCACGGCCCTAGAACAGCGGGAGGCCGGTGGCCAGCTTGCCGACCCACTGCTTGAGGACGCCGTTGGTCGGCGCCATTACCGAGCCAGCCCGGCCGTCCCGCCAGTAGCGCTCGACCGGCACCGCCCGCGAGTAGCCGAGCCCGCCGCACGCCTCCATCGCCTGGCCGGTGACGTTGATCACGGCCTCGGTGGCAGCAACCTTGGCCTGCATGACCAGCGGGAGGGCGGTCTCGTCCCCGATGTCGGCCGACTTCGCCGCGGTGAGCACCAGCGCCCGGGCCTGCTCGGTCGCCATCGTCATGTCGGCGATCTGGGTCTGGACGGTCGGGAGCTCGGCCAGCACGCCGCCGGCGTTCTTGCGGGTCTTGACGTGATCGATGGCGGCGTCGAGCGCCGCCTGCGCGATGCCGATGTTGAGCCCGGCCAGGCCGAGCAGGAAGTTCGGGGCGACGACGTTGAACACCAGTTCCTGGCCGGCTCCCTCGGCACCGACGATCCGGTTGGCAGGGATCTCGACGTCGTCCAGGACCATCTGGATCGAGGAGTTGCCGGTCATGCCGATTCCCTCCCAGGATCCCTGAAAGGAGACGCCCGGGTCTTCGGCGGTGACAACGATGATGTCAAGGCCGGGCTCGCCGGAGGCGTTGACCAGCACCGGGTACAGGTCGGCGTAGCCGCCGCTGGTGACGAAGCTCTTCTTGCCCGAGAGAACGAAGCCGCCGTTGGACTTCTTAGCGGTGATCTCCGGCATGTAGAAGTGAGCGCCGGTGGCCCGCTCGCTGAAGGCGAGGGTGGCCAGCAGGTCGCCGCCAGCGGCGGGGGCCAGCCATTCCTTGGCTTGCTCCGGGGTCGCCTTCGCCCCGATGACCGCGGTGCCGCACAGGTGCATCAGGTAGCACAGCGCGGTCGAGCCAGCGGCCCAACCGATGGCTTCGGAGACCAGCGCCAGCGCGGTCAGGTCGGCGCCCTTGCCGCCGTACTCGGTGGGGACGAGCAACCCCAGCAGACCGGCGGTCGCCAATGCCTCGAGGTGGTCCTCCGGGTATGCCCGCTTGGCGTCGAGATCGCCAGCGGTCGGGTGTAGCTGCTCGGCAACCTCCCAGGCCTGGTCGGCCAGTTCCTGCCGGCTTTCTGCCGTTAGCGCCATAACCCCTGCTCCTTTCCCGGGGCCCCCATGAGGTGAGGCCCGCGGAGTGTCTTGGCGCATCAACTGATGCGCGCGGGCGGACCTCTCACATGAAATTAGCCGTGTGCAACTGGGAAATTTTCTCGGCGGTCGCCCGGTCCAGGCCGACCTGGAGCATGCGCCGCACACGGTACTCGTCCATCGAGACGTGCAGCGCCTTGACCGCGGCGGCTCCCGCCTTGCGCTGTTCCGGCGAAGAGCCGCCCCCGCCCAGGATGGTGAGCGCCTCGAGCACCGGGGGGTTGATCCCGGTCGTCGCCTGGAGGATCGCCGAGCGCTCCTCGGCGGAGGCAACCAGCTCGTCGGCCCGGGTGGGATCGGCGCGGAGCTGCTCGCGGACATGGGCGATGCCGTAGGCGACATGGCGACCCTCGTCGAGCCGGGAGCGGCGGACCAGCTCGGCGGTCACCGGGTCGGGGGCGTGGTTCTCGATGAAGTTGAGCAGGTCGAGAAACGTCCCCTCGCCGAGCACATGGAGCAGGAAGCTGGACTTGAAGTAGTCCTCCTGGAGCAGGAGGCTCTGCAGCGACCACTCGGTCAGTGCCGCCGAGTACTGCAGCCCCCCGCCGTTGGCCAGCGCCCGCTTCGTGAACACCTCGATGTGGCGGGCCTCGTCGTTGATGATCGTTGCCAGGAACAACACCGGCTCGACGAAGGTGGCGTTGATCCGGGGCAGGAACTTCGCGGGGATGTAGAGGGCCAGGTATTCGTTCTCCGCCAGGAAGGTCATGATCTGGCACACCGCCCGCTCCACGTCGTCGGGGAGGGCGGGCAGCTGGTCCCAGGCGATGTCCTCCGAGGCATTCCACTGCTGCGACTTGGCCTGCTCGTAGAGGCCGGCGATGTTGTCGGCCCACACCTCCGACTTGGCGTTCAAGGTGAACGGGTAGGGCGGCATCCCGGGCTCGGCGACGGCGCCGCGGGGGACGAAGCCGTAGTAGGTGGGAGCGACGTCGGGGACATCCCCGGCCCTACCGGTCAGCCAGTCCCGCAGGTCGATGCGCCGCCCGTCCCGGCGGGGCAGTGTGATGCCCCAGTCGGGGCGCTCCCACGACGGCGCGGCCCGGCCCTTGCGCAGCAGCCAGGCCCGCTGGTCGCCGCCGTCGAGGCTGGCGGTGAGTGTGCAGCCGTTGAGCCGGGCCCAGGAGATCAACTCATCGTTGAGCGATTCCGCGCCGCGGTCGGCCGCGACCTCGACGACGTCGCCGACGTCGACCCGGCCGACCGCGTTGCGCAGCATCAGCAGGACGTGGCCGGCGTCGGTGCCGGAAGCATCGATCGTGGCCGCCGGAGTGATCCCCACGAGGTCGAAATCGCCCGGCGCTGGCTGCCCCGGAGTGGCCGGGTCCTCCGGGGAGCGGGGGGTGTGTTCCATCGGCGACCGAGCATAGCCGAGGTCGGCAAGAAGGTCGCACAAACGCCTAGTATGAGCGCCCCAGATGCGACTCAGCGGGGAGACAAGTCGATATACTCCCGCGCTTAGGGGGAGCCGAAGGCCCGCCGTTGCCCCAGCCCCACACGGAGCCGGTCAGCGATCGCGTGGTCAGCAGTAGCCGGCGGGCGTGGCCTGCCGGACACGACAGAAAGGGCACGGGATAGTGCTGTACCTCGTGTTCGTCGCGGCGGCGGCCGTGCTGGTCGCCGGTGCGCTGTTCTTGGTCCGGCGCCACCACCAGGAGGATCCGTCGCGTTCGGTCGACTCGTTCCGTCGCCGCCTTCGGGCGCTCGATCAGCAGGGGCACCGCTGATGCCCCGGGACCTCGCCATCGACCTCGGCACCGCCAACACGCTGGTGTTCATGCAGGGCCGCGGGATCGTCCTCAACGAGCCGACCGTGATCGCCTTGAACCGGGAGAACAAGCAGGTGCTGGCGATGGGGGTCGAGGCCTTCCGGATGATCGGCCGGACGCCCGGCTACATCGTCGCCGAGCGGCCGCTGCGCCGCGGGGCGATCACCGACTTCGAGGTGACCGAGCGCTACATCCGGCTGATCCTGGAGCGGGTAGGCGTGCGCAAGCGGATCCCGCGGCCGCGGGTGCTGGTGTGCGTCCCCTCGGCGATCACCGAGGTCGAACGCCGGGCGGTGCAGGAGGCGACGATGGCCGCCGGCGCCCGCGAGGCCTACCTGATCGAAGAGCCGGTGGCCGCGGCGATCGGGGCCGGGCTGCCGATCAGCGAGCCGGTCGGCAACCTGGTGGTCGACATCGGTGGTGGCACCTCCGAGGTCGCCGTCATCTCGCTCGGCGGGGTCGTCGTCAACAGGGGGATCCGGGTCGGCGGGTTCGACATCGACGAGGCGATCTCCCGCTACATCCGCAAGGAGTACGCCATCGTGGTCGGCGAGCGCACCGCCGAGCAGATCAAGATCGCCATCGGGTCGGCGTTCCCGCTGGCCGACGAGGAGAAGGCGGAGATCAAGGGCCGGGAGTTGGCCGCCGGGCTTCCCAAGATTGTCCACATCACCTCCGAGGAGACCCGGGAGGCGATCGACGAGCCGGTCCGCCAGATCGTTGAGTCAGTCGTACAGGCGCTGTCGTCGACGCCGCCCGAGCTGGCTCAGGACATCCTGGCGCACGGCATCGCGCTGACCGGCGGCGGCGGCATGCTGCGGGGCCTGGAGCAGCGCATCGCCCAGGAGTGCGACGTGCCGGTGCACGTGTCTTCGCGGCCGCTGGAATGCGTCGTGCTCGGGGCCGGAAAATGCCTGAGCTCCTTCCCGGCAGCTAAGGACTTGTTCCTGACCGCGCGCTAACCAGCGCTCCTCGTGCCCCCTGGGGCACTCGCGCAGTAGCTGCCCCGGGTTTGCTGGAGTGCCGACCCGTGCGTCAGGATTGCCGATGCGATCAGGTTGTTCCTGGTCCTCATAGCTGTGCGCGGGAACCCATCCCCCATACGGCCATCACCAATCTGGTGGACGCATGTGCCCTGCGGGAGGCGGCAACAACGCTCCGGCACTGGTTGCCGACGTGACTAGAGAGTTTTCCCGGCCCCGTTAGCTAGAGAGCCGGGACTTACATTCGCCGACAATACGCACGAGAGTTCGAATGTATCCCCCGACGGGGTGTGTGCGGGGATCCGAGGGAGTGGCGGCCGCTTGCACGCGCAAAGGGCATCGACGAATTCCCCCGATGTTGCTTCGCGTGTAAGCATCGCTGGCCGGCGGCCCCGGCTGCTGGCTGCAGCGCTGGGGCTGGGTCTGACGGTCGCCCTGGCCGGCCCGGCCGTTGCCGCCTCGTACCCTGATCCGCCCAACGACCCGTACTTCCCCAACCAGTGGGCGCTCGCCGTGATCAAAGCACCGGAGGCCTGGTCGAGGAGCACCGGGGCGGGTGAGGTCGTTGCCGTTGTCGACACCGGGGTGCAGTTCGGCATCCCTGACCTCCCCAACTCCAAGTCGGCCGGCGCCTACAACTGCATCGGGATGGGGGGCCAGAACGGTCCCTGCCCGAGTGATTCCTCCGGCGACGACAACGGCCACGGGACCTGGGTCGCCAGCATCATCGCGGCTGCGACCGACAACGGGCAGGGGATGGCAGGGGTCGCCCCCGACGCCAGGATCATGTCGATCCGCACGATCTCGGCCGACGGCACCGGTCAGGTCACCGACATCGCCAAGGGCATCATGTTCGCCGCCGACCAGGGGGCCAACGTGATCAACCTGTCGGTCGGCCCCGACGCCTTCGGGCAGTCGTTCCCTCAGCTGAACTGCCCGCCCACCACGGTTGGCGGGTGCTTGCAGGCGCCGGTCAACAACACCGCCTCGCTGCACCAGGCGCTCCAGCCGGCAGTCGACTACGCCACCTCCAAGGGAGCGCTGGTGATCTTCGCGGCGGGCAACACCGACCCGGGCTACGCCGGCCCGTCGCTGTACCTGGGCATGAACAACGTGCTGATCGTCGGCGCCACCGGGCCGAGGGACGAGGTGGCCAGCTATTCGGACACCGGCAGCGGGTCGACCTTCATCTGGGCGCCGGGTGGCGACGGCTCGTGCAGCTCCAGCGACACCAACAACTGCATCATCCTGGCCTCCGACTCGGGCGGCTACGTGGTGAGTGAAGGGACCTCGTTCGCCGCCCCGCACGTCGCCGGAGTCGCCGCACTGCTGATGGCGGAGGGCTACTCGAACGCCTCCGCCGCTGGCCGCATCGAGTCGACCGCCGACTCGGTGCCCGCCGGGTTGCGGCTGGACGCCGAAGCGGCGGTCGGTGCCACCGGCGCCGGGCCGGCGGGCACACGGCCGGTCAACCCGCCGGCGGTCGTGGCGCCGCAGTCCAACGCGTCGCCGCGAGTCGTGAGCGCCCGGCCCGCGGCCAAGCCGGCCACCACGACCGGAGCCACGGCACCGGTGACGCCCAGCCCGATGGCATCGACGGCCCCGTCGCCCAGCCCGGCGGGCACCCCGCCCGGGCCAAGCCCGACGTCGACCGAACGGGCGGTGATCGCCGCCGGCCGGGTCCTGAACAACCATTCCTCGAGCAAGCCCGCCGGGAACGCGCTGACACTGGCCACGGTGATCCTGGTCGCCATCGCCGGGGGGGCGGTCGCGGTGTGGGTCAGCCGGCGCGCACGGGCGTGAGCCGAGATGCAACCGGGGGGCTCGCCAGGACGCGGTGCAGCCCGGCGCGCACAGGTCGCCCACAGCCGGCACGGAGCACGGGTACAAGGGCGTCGCACTATCCTTAGCGGGCGCGCTCGGTCTCTGGGCGGCTCCCTCAGCCAACCGGTGGGGGCGCGCGCCAAGGAGCCGGTCGCTCGTCTCACCGGGGGAACCCCAGTTGTTCGAATCGACCTTGAACCACCCGGGGCCTCCGACGCCTCCGGCTGGCCAAACGACCGCCCCGCACCGGCGCCCGCACAAGTGGCGCATCGTGCTGGCGGTGGTCGTTGTCCTGCTGCTGGGCATCGGGCTGCTCGACCTGCACTTCAGCGGGCACTACGACGTGTTCGTGCCCGGGGAGGCACCGAACGCCGAGTCGCACGTCACGATCAACGCGCCGCCGTCCGGGTCGCCGGAGTGCACCCCGGGAGCGCTGTGCGTGCACAAGCGTTCCGGCTCGATCCACCTCACGACGGTGGGGGTTTACTACTCGGCGCCGATCTTCCAGCTGCTCCAGGCCAAGCTCGACCCGAAGGACGCCATCTATCCCGAGGTGGAGTACCCCAACACCCCGGGGCAGGAGATCCAGGCGATGGACACCTCCCAGCGCGACGGCGAGGTGGCCGCACTGGGCGAGGTCCTCGGCTACGGCAACCTCAAAATCGACGGGGCGCTGGTGGTATCGGTGGCCGACAAGACGCCGGCAGCCAAGGTGCTGCAGCCTGGCGACGTCATCCGGTCGGCGGACGGGGTCTCGCTGGCGACCGCCACCGCGACGAACCTGCTCGAGTCGGCGGTAGGCGCCCACTCGGTGGGCCAGACGGTCAACCTCACCATCCTGCGCGACAACAAGACCCGCGACAACAAGACAATGGATGTGAACGTCGGCATCATCAAGAACACGACGCCGCCGCCGGCCGAGATCATGGGCGTCGAGGTCGAGCCGGACTTCGTCTTGCCCGTGAAGATCAATATCGACGCCTCGGGTATCGGTGGTCCTTCGGCTGGGTTATCCTGGGCCTTGTCAATCGTCCAGTTAGTCGGGTCGAGCGACCTAACAAGAGGCAGGACCATAGCCGATACCGGAACAATCGACTATCTAGGGAATGTCGGGGATATTGGTGGGATCCAGCAGAAAGTCTACGGAGCGGAAGCGGTCGGCGCGACGGTCTTCCTGTGCCCAAAGGATCAGGCAGCCGATGCCCGGGCCGCTGCGGCCAAGGTCGGATACCACCTGAAGGTGATGGGGGTCACGACCTTGCACCAGGCCGTCCAGGACCTGCTGGCTGGCTGAGCGGTTTGTTCGGCCCCCGGCTGCCGGGGGGCTGGCGATGACGTCGCTCTCGGTTCCCTTCGAGTTCATCACCACCTTCCTGGTGGCAGTCGGCGCCTACGCCGGTGCCTGGCTGGCGCTGTCCCGGCCGCAGTTCTCCCCACGCGGCTGGGCGCGGTGGGCGTTCGGGCTGGGATGGGGTGTGTTGGCGGTGGCCGAGACGCTCTACGGCGCCCAGGTGGTCAACTCGGCGAGCAACACGGCGCTGGTTGTGCTCCGCTCGGTCGCCTTCTTCCTGCTCGTGGTGGCTCTGGGCTGGCAGCCGCCGGAGGGGCGTGCGGCCCGCAGCTCGCAGCCGCGCCAACCGGCGCTGGTGGGCGGGCGGCCGGCGGGCGGAACCGGGTCCTCGGCTGGCGACACCCGGCCGGCGAAGAAGCCGGAGGATTGGGGCCTCTCGCCGCTTGAGTTGGTGCGGCCGGATGCGGAGTGGACCCGTGCCGCTGAGGACTCAGCCAGCGGCCCTGCGGTGGGGGAACCGCCGGCGCCGGAGGATCAGCCTCCGCCGGAGGGTCCGACGCGGGGCATGGCTTCGTTTGCTGCCGGCACAGTCTTCAAGGCTGCTGCCCCGGCGGTGCTGGCGCTTGGTGCTGCCCTGGCGGCGCTGCGGAGCCGGCTTGACGGAAACCGGCGGTTGGCGCTCGCGCTCGGGCTGCTGGGGGCGGCGGAGCTGTTCTATGCCCACGGCGGTGGCGTGGCCAACGCCTCCTCGCCGGTGTGGCTGGCGGCGCACCTGTTCGAGCTGGCCGGGGGCCTGACGCTCGGCTGGTGGCTGTGGCGGGCGTTCCGGGTTTCGATCCAAGCCAGATTCATCGCCGCCCTCGTGCTGTTGCTGGTCCTGGTGATCGCGTTGATCTCGTCGACGGTCACGCAAGTGTTCGTGAACAGCTCGAGCTCGCAAGGGCTACGGAGTGCGGCCAGCGACGCAGGGTTCGCAGCGGCCCAACTTAGTCAGAAGACCCGAAGCCTCCAAGCATCGACGACCACGCTTGCGGCCGGGGTCCTGGGGACCTTGGTTGCCCAGCAGAACTCGGCGTTGCTCGACCAGACGGTCACCGGACTGCAGACGCAGGCCCCCCTCGACTTCATGGCGGCTTTCGCGTACGGGGGGCAGGGCGCCGACACGCTCCCTCAGGCCAAGTTCCTGGCTATCTCTGAGATCGGGCCGGGGGGGAAGTTGAATCTCAGTCCAGCTGAGAACCTCATCCTGGCCGGGAGCGAGGCTGTCGTCACGGCGCTCAGGCAGGGTCAAAGCGCCCAGGGGATCGAGAATATCGGCGCCGGGGAGGACAAGCTGGCGATGGTGGCGGCCTCCCCGGTATGCGTCACGGCAACGGGCACCATCCTCGGCCCGAACTGCCCCTCGTCAAGCTCAATCGTCGGCGCTATTGCGATGGGTCAACTGATCAACAGCGCGGCGCTCAGCGAGATCACCCTTGCCGGGAGTGCGAAAGCGGTCCTTGTCGATGCCAAGGGCACCCTGCTTGGCACGGCGCTCCCGGGCGCCGGCCCGCTGGTCGCCCCCCAGCTCCAGGCGATTGAAACCCAGGTAATCCGGGGGGGTCACCCCTTCCAGGCTCTGGGGTCGAAGGGGGGGACCACCTATTACCTGGCAGCCGTCCCGATCGGTCAGGTTCCCTCAACTACCACCGCTTTGGGTGCACTGCTGGTCGCCGAGCCCCAGACGGTCGCGTCCGCCCAGCGCACGGTCTCGACCACGCTGTTTCTCGGCGCCTTGGCGGCGACCCTTTTCGCCGTCGGAGCCTCGATGATCACCGGCTCACGCATCACCCGGCCGATCCGGGAGCTCACCGCCGCCGCCGAACAGGTCCGGCACGGCGACCTGTCCACCCGGGTGGTGGTGGGCGAGGCCGACGAGCTGGGGCTCCTGGGCGATGCCTTCAACCAGATGACCGCGTCGTTGGGCACCGCCGCCTTCGAGCTGCGCGAGGCCGCCGTCGCCGAAGCCCGGCTGAGAGACCAGCTCGAGACCGTCCTGCAATCGATGACCGACGGCCTGGTCGCCGTCGACCGCCGGGGCCTGGTCGTCACGATCAACCGGGAGGCCGAGCGCCTGCTCAGCCAATCCGCCGAGCGGGTGATCGGGCGCCACGTCGAGGACGTGCTCGTGGTCGTCGACTCGCTCGGACTGTCGCTGGACCTTCCCGTCTACCGGTTGGGCACCGGGTCGGTCACCGGATTCACTATCCCCAACTCACGAGGGAGCCAGGGGGTTCCGGTGGCGGTCACCTCGGCCCCCATCCTCGACGACGAGGGCGCCGCCACCGGTGCCGTTGCGGTCCTCCGCGATCTGGTGTCCGAGCTGCAGGTCGACCGGATGAAGACCGAGTTCCTGTCCAACATCTCCCACGAGCTGCGGACGCCGCTCACGCCGATCAAGGGGTATGCCGACCTGCTCCGGCGTAAGGTGGTGCCCCGGGACAAGCTGGTGTCGTTCCTCAACGTCATCGTCGCCTCGACCGAGCGCATGGAGCGCATCGTCGACATGCTCGTCGACTTCTCGGCGATGCAGGCCGGCCGGCTCTCGGTGCGGGTGACCTCGTTCAACCTGGAGCAGGTCACCGCCGACCTGGTCACCAAGTGGCGGGGGGCGGCACCCAAGCACAGCTTCGAGCGGGACGGCTTTATCGGGCTGCCGGCTGTCGCTGGCGACACCCGCCTGCTGCGGCGGGCGATCGACGAGCTGATCGACAACGCGGTCAAGTTCAGCCCCGACGGCGGCCCGGTGACGCTGCACGGCCAGATGGACCCGCAGCGGCTGGACATGGTCGACATCTCGGTGACCGACCGGGGGATCGGCATCTCGACCGAGGAGATGAACCGCATCTTCCAGGACTTCGTCCAGGTCGATGCCTCGGAGACCCGGGCCTTCGGCGGCCTCGGCCTCGGGCTGGCCTACGTCCGCCAGATCATCGAGGCGCACAACGGAGAACTGCGGGTCGAGAGCCGGGCAGGAGAAGGTTCACGGTTCACGCTGATCATCCCGGTGTGGCGGTCGGGGGTCGGTGGCGGCGGCCGGGGACCGGCCAGCGAAGCCCCGGTGGCGGTACGCCCGCCCAG
>DAIQBQ010000014.1:0-20070 GCA_036781065.1 Actinomycetota bacterium | reverse complement strand
CGCCGCTGCCACCTATGCCCTGCCGGCCGAGTGGCGCCAGCGGTGGGGGCTGCGCCGGTTCGGCTTCCACGGGCTCTCCCATGCCTACGCCAGCCGGCGCACCGCCGAGCTGCTCGGGGCCTCCGCAGCGACGCCCCGGGTCGTCACCTGCCACCTGGGGGCGGGGGCCTCGCTGGCCGCCGTCAGCGGCGGGCGATGTGTCGACACGACGATGGGCTTCACCCCGCTGGACGGCCTGGTGATGGCGACCCGCTCCGGCACCGTCGATCCCGGACTGGTGCTGTGGCTGCAGACCGAAGCCGGGCTGGGTGCCGAGCAGGTGGCCGACGCCTTGGAGCACCGCTCCGGCCTGCTGGGGCTGGCCGGCAGCGCCGATATGGCGGAGGTAATCGGCAGGGCGTCAGCCGGGGAGGCGATCGCCGGCTTGGCGCTTGACGTCTACCTGCACCGCCTGATCGGCGGCGTGGCCGCCATGGCGGCCACGCTGGGGGGCATCGACGCGCTCACCTTCACCGGCGGGGTCGGCGAGCACGCCCCGCTCATCCGGGAGCGGGCGGGGGCCGGCCTGGCCCTCCTCGGTGTCGCCATCGATCCCGGCCGCAACGCAGGGGGCCCGGTCGACCGGGAGATCAGCCCTGGCGGCGCAGCGGTGCGCTGCTTCGTCGTCGAGGCCCGGGAGGACCTGGAGATCGCCCGCCAGGTGCGCGAGGTCCTCGACCGCGGGACCCCGGCAGCGAGCGAGCAGATACGGGCGTGATCACGCCCCTCGTTGCTCACTCAGCGGGCTCGGCTGGCCGCTACCCCTCCGGGTGCGCCTTGGAGCGGGCCCGGGTCATGTAGGACGCCGCCTCGGACCGGCGCTGCACCTCCAGCTTGCCGAGGATGCTCGACACGTAGTTCTTCACGGTCTTGTCCGACAGGTGGATCGCCTCGGCGATCTGCCGGTTGGTCCGCCCGTGGGCGACCATGTCGAGGATCCGCTCCTCCTGGGCCGACAGCCGGGACAGCTTCGGGTCCCGCTCGTCGACCTTCGACTGGCGCAGCCGTTCCAACACCCGCTTGGTGACCCCGGGGTCGAGCAGCGACTGCCCGGCGGCGACCGTGCGGAGGGCCTGGATCAGGTCGGCGCCCCGGATCTGCTTCAGGACGAAGCCGGCTGCGCCGGCCATGATCGAGTTGAACAGCGCCTCGTCGTCCGGGTACGAGGTCAGCATGATCACCTGCAACTCGGGGTCCCGGTCACGCAACTCCCGGCACGCCTCGACCCCCCCGCCGCCCGGCATGCGGATGTCCATGACGACGACGGTCGGCTGGCAGATCCGGGCCAGCCGGACCGCCTCCTGCCCGTCGGCCGCCTCGCCGACCACCACCAGGTCCGCCTCGGCCTCGATCAGCGCTGCCAGGCCCTTGCGGACTACCTCGTGGTCATCGACCAGGAGCACGCGGATGGGGCCGGACTGCGCGGGCGACCAGCTGGTTTCCTCTGGCACAGTCAGCCTCCGGCACCTTGGCGGGCCTGTCGGGTTGAGGGTAACTATACGCGCAGCGGTACCGATAGGGGAGCCCGGAGGCCTTGATGGGGGAGCCGGAACAGCTGGTTGCGGGGGGCCGAACGGCCCTAGCCCCTTGGGGCTGCCGGGAGGACGATCACAGCCTCAGCAGGGCGCGGGCGAGCGAGGCGAAGGAGGCGGGCATGCCAGAAGCCATGGTCGTCGAGTCGAGCAGTTCCGGTGGGGCAGTGGTCGGGAGGCCGGGCACGGGGTCGGACCGCTTGCGCGTGGTCGAAATCATCGTCCCGTGGCAGATCTCGGACGCCGCCGCCGACCGGGAGGCACCGAGCGCCGAGCCGCCTGACCCGCCGTGCGGGATGGTGGTCGACTGGCAGATGAGCGGGCCGGTCTTCACGCCGACGATGGCCTAAGCCAGGCTACGCTGCTCGCCTCGCTGGGGAGCGGGGTCACTTGGGCAACGGGGTCACTTGGGGCGGCGGAGTCGCCCAGCGGGATCCGGACGGCGTGGTGGGTGCCCCGCGGCGTACCCGAGTTGATGGACACCGTCCCACCCAGTTCCTCCGTCCGCTCGCCCAGGTTGGTCAACCCCTGGCCCCGAGCGACCGTCGTCGGGTCGAAGCCGACGCCGTCGTCGTCGATGTCCAGCTCGAAGTAGCCATCGTGGGAGGTGGCACCGATGCGCACCTGACCGGCCCGGGCGTGGCGGGCGACGTTCGACAGGATTTCTCGGACGATCTGTACGACGTGGACCTCTTGGCGGCGGTCGAGGACGTCGCAGGCGCCCGGCCCGAGGTCCACGACGACGTTGGCCAGCGTGTTGATCTCCAGCTCGCGGGCGAGCTCCCGGAGCGCCACCTCCAGGCCACCTTCTTCGATCAGCCGGGGGCGGAGCTCGAAAATGTAGTTGCGCACGTCGCGCACGACGGTGTCGAGCTGGGCGATGGCTTCGTCGATGCGCTGCGCCGCCCGGGCACCGTCGCGGGCGATCAGGCCGAGCGACCCCTGCAGCGAGAGCCCAACCGAGTAGATCGACTGGATGACGCCGTCATGCAGCTCCTTGGCGATGCGCTCCCGCTCCTCCAGCACTGCCAGCTCGCGCAGCATCCCGGTGAGCCGCTCGTTCTCGACGGCGACCGCCGCCTGGTTGGCGAGCATCTCCAGGATCAGCAGGTCGTCCTGGCTGAACGGGCGGCCGTCGACCTGCCCGTAGACCGCCAGCGCCCCGATGCTGCGGTCGCGCACGCGGAGCGGGGCGAAGGCGCCGTTGAGCGGGTTTCCCAGGGACTGGACGACCTGCTTGTTGATGTCCGGGTCGGTCCGCAGCTCGTCGACGAGAGCGGGTCGGCCGGAGCGTAGCACCGCCTGCGACTTGGATGTGCCTGGGGGAAGCCTGAGCCCGGTCAGGTCCGGCCTGACCGTGCCGACCGCCTGGCGGACGACCATCTCGTCGGTCTCCTCGTCCAGCAGCATCAGCGTCGCCCGGGTGCCCCGGGTGAGCACCCGGGCCTCCTCGGCGGCGTAGCGCAGGATCTCGTCGGTGCCGGCCTCGCTGATCAGCAGGCGCCCGACCCGGTCGACCGACGCCAGTTGCGCCAGCCGCTGGGCCAGTTCCTCGCCCCGGGCGCGAACCTTCTGGTACAGGGCGGTGTTCTCGATCGCCACTCCGGCCTGGGCCGCAAGCATGAGCGCCAAGCCTTCGTCCTCGGGGGTGAACTCGGGGGCACCCTGCTTGTCGGTCAGGTAGAGCCGGCCGTAGACCCGGCCGCGGACGGTGATCGGCACACCGAGGAACGAGTGCATGACCGGATGCCCGTCCGGGAAGCCGGCCGACCGGGGATGGCGGGAAATCTCGTTGATCCGCAACGGGGTCGGCTCCTCCAGCAGCGCACCCAGCACCCCGACGCCGGCGGGGAGGTGCCCGATCGTCGCCACCGTCCTCTCGCCGATGCCGGAGTGGATGAACTTGACCAGGTCGCCCGCCGGACCGACCACCCCGACGGCGCTGTATTTGGCGGCGACCACCCGGCGGGCAGCCCAGGCGATCCTCGACAGCAGGGCGTCGAGGTCGTGCTCGGCGGCGATGGCGAGCCCGGATTCGACCAGCTCCGCAAGCGGCCGCGATGGAAGCCTCGCTGCCGGCTCGGACCTCGCCATCGCTGTCGACCCCTCAGGCCAGTCGCTTCTCCGTCTTGCCCCCCGTGCAGCCCGCATTGCTGAGCATACCGTGCCCCTCCAGTGCCGCCCTCACGACGCGGTCCGGCCGGATGGCCCGCACACGCTCAGCTGGGCTATCCGACCATCCCCCAAAGGGAGAACAGGGGGCGAGCCGATCGGCCCTGGGGAAAGCATCCAGTCCCGAGGCACAATGGAATCGAGGAGGTGGTGGTGATGCGCGCACTCATCATCGTGGAGTCGGTGTTCGGCAACACCTGGGCGATCGGGGAAGCGATTGCTGCGGGCATGGCTCCGGCACTGGTGGGCGACGTCGTGGCGGTAGACCAGCCGATCGAGCTGGCAGGTGTGGATCTGATTGTCGTGGGCGGCCCGACCTACGACCACGGGCTCAGCCGGCCGTTTACCCGCAAGGCGGCGAAGGGGCAGGCCGGCATCCACCCGGTCAACCTGGCGGTCGGCATCCGGGAGTTCCTGGCATCGGCAGGCGACGGGGCCGGAAAGGCGGCGGCAGCCTACGACACCCGCTTCCCCAGGCCGAAATGGCTGACCGGGTCGGCGGCGTCCCAGGCCGCACGGCGGCTGCGCCGGCTTGGTTTCCGGCTGGTCTCGGAGCCGCACAGCTTCTTCGTCGAGGCGATGCGCGGCCCGCTGGCAAACGGCGAGCTCGACCGGGCCCGGGCCTGGGGCCAGCGCTTGGCCGCCCAGGTCGCCGGGGCGCCCGAGGAGCACCACCGGGCAGCCTGAATCCACCACTAACGGGGCTTCGTCCCAGCCCGATGAAGCGGTGTTCCGGCGCGGCTTAGCGGTTGTTTGGCTGGACCGAGGGCCGGGGCGAAGCCCCCGTTGAGTAAGACAACCCGGACGGGTGCACGCTCCGGCCGAGCGGGATCGGGCATGATTGCTGGCCCGCATCCCGTTCATGGGGCGCCCGAGGCGGTTTGGACGCTCGCAACGGCACTGCCAACCGGAGCCTGCCCATGAGCCCACCCGCCACCGTTCCCGACGTCGTGGCCGATCTCGTCAGTGGCGTTCGGCCGCGCGGCGGCTGTCCTGTTTTCCGGCGGAAACCGCCTGGAATCAGGACAGTTGCCCCCGCGGCGGCCACAGGCAGCGGCGTGAACGCCCAGGACGGGCCGATCCGCATCGCTGAGGAGCGGGGAGCTGCATCTGACCCCCCTGGCCGCCGAGGTCGTCGCCCCGGAGATCGAGGCGCGCAAGGATGCCGTTCTCGCCCGCCTGCCCATGCGCTTGGCAGCATGAAGACCCCTCCGCCCTCCAAATCCGGCTGCCCAGAACTTGACTCACCGGCAACAACTTTCATGAGTCAAGCCTTCTAGCTCGGCCGGACCACTCCCTCCGGCACGAGCGGCATCGACCTCAGGCGCGTGCCTGTGGCCTGGTAGATCGCGTTGGCCAGCGCCGGTGCGATGGTGATGATGGGCGCCTCGCCACCGCCGGTCGGCGGGAGGTCCGGGCGGTCGATCAGGGCGACTTCGATTGGCGGGATATCGGAGAAGCGGGGGACCCGGTACCGGGTGAGCGACCCGTTGGCGATCCGGCCGCCGTCGAGCTCGATCGCCTCCCACAGCGCCCCACCGAGGCCCATGACCGTGGCGCCCTCGACCTGGTTCCTGAGGTTGTCCGGGTGCACCGCCACCCCGGTCTCGAAGGCGGTGACGATGCGCAGGATCCGGAGCCGGCCGCCGATGCCCACCTCGGCCGCAGCCCCAGTTGCCACCCGGCCCTCCTTCTCCAGCCCGCAGGCCAGCCCCATGCCGGTGCCGGTCCCCACCGCCGCCCCCGGCTGCCAGCCCAGTTTTCGTGCGGCTTCTTCGAGCACCGCTGCGAGCCGCTCATCGGCGATGTGCCGGAGGCGAAACTCCAGCGGGTCGGCGCCAAGCCGGTGGGCGAGCTCGTCGATGTGGGACTCCTTGGCGAAGTGGTTGACCGTCGCCGCCAGCGCCCGGTAGGAGCCCTGCCACAGCGGGGACTCGGCGGGGCGGTAGGCGATCGACCAGTTGGGGACGTCGTAGGGCAGGGCCATCCCGAACGCCCCGGCGTTGATGTCGGTGAAGTCCCAGGCGACGATGCGCCCAGCGCAGTCGGCGCCGGCGCGGACATCGATCACCGCCGCCGGGCGGACGTAAGCGGAGGTGAACTCCTCCGTGCTCTTCCAGCGGACCTTGACCGGCCGGCCCGCCGCCCGGGCCAGGAGGGCCGCCTCGAGCGCCACCTCGGGCGAGTGCTTGCCCCCGAACCCGGTCCCGGTGTCGGGCACCACGACCCGCACCTGGTCCTCGTCGATGCCTATCGCCTCGGCGAGCGCCCGGCGGATCGGGAACGGCCGCTGGGTGCCGACCCATACGGTCAGCCGGTCGCCGGACCACTCGGCCAGCGCCGCCCGGGTTTCGATCGGGACGTGGGCGATGTAGGGGGCGGTGTAGGTCGCCTCCACCCGGACCGGCGCCCCGGCCAGGGCGGCGTCCACGTCGCCGGCGGAGTCGGCGTAGCCACCGATCCCGCCTTCCCCGACTGAGCGGTGGCGACGGAGCCAGTCGGCGAGGCCTTGGTGCGACGGGCCGGGTGGCGCCTCCCACTCGGCCCGGATGGCGGCCAGGGCGCGCTCGGCGGTCGCCGCGTCAGGGGCAGCCAGACCGATGAAGTCACCGTCGCGGAGGGTGGTCACGCCCGGCACGGCCTCGGCGGCGGTGAGGTCGGCGGAGGTCAGCCTGGCCCCGAAGGCAGGGGCGCGCAGCACCTTCCCGACCAGGGCACCGGGTCGGGTCAGGTCGGTGACGTAGCGCTTGGTTCCGGTGACGATCCCCCGCGCCCGGGCGTTGGGCGACGGGTGGTCGGCAGCCCGCCATCCTCGGGCCGGGATGAGCGGAGCGTCCCAGGAGCCGGTGGCCAGGCGGCGCCGGCCGGCGACGACCTGGGCATACGTGATTTCCCGGCCCCCCCTCGAGGGGAGGGGCTCGATGATCTTCCCGTCGCGGGTGATCACCGGTGCGCCGGACAGCCCCCACAGCTCGGCCGCCATCTCCTTCAGCTGCTCCCGGGCGGAAGCGGCGGCGATCCGCAGCGCCGGGGCGGCGTCGGGCATCGACCGGCTGCCGAAGGTCCCGGCATCGTACGGGCACAGGTCGGTGTCGCCCATCACGAGGCGCACCGACCCGGCCGGGACCGACAGCTCATCGGCCACCAGCAGCCCGAGCGCGGTGCGGGTGTCCTGGCCCACCTCGACCTTGCCGGTGAACGCCGTCACCGCGCCGTCACCGCCGATGTGGATCCAGGCGCCGCCGACGGTCGACCACCCGCCGGACCCGGTCGGCGGCGGGCCGAGGACGACCACCAGCCCCCCGCCGAGCACGTCGAAGTAGTCCCGGTCCTCGGCGGCCAGCCGGTCCCACGGGCGGCCTGGCGGGTGCCCCTCCAGGGCGCGGTCAGGCGGGGTGTCGCCTGCGGGCGCCTCGGTGCCGCCGCGCTCCGCAGCGGCACCCGCCCGGCCCACCGCCTCGACGATACGTTGGTAGGTCCCGCACCGGCAGAGGTGGCCGTCGAGCGCCTCGATGATTGCCGCCGGCCCCGGGTGCGGCTCCCGCCGGAGCAGCGCCAAGGACGCGGTGACCATGCCCGGCGTGCAGTAGCCGCACTGGAAGGCCCGGGACCTGATGAACGCCGACGCCAGCGGCTCGAAGTCGGGGGCGGAGCTCAGGCCTTCGATCGTCTCGATGGTGCTGCCTGCCACGTCGCCCACCGGCAGGATGCAGGCCCGGCGGGGCTCTCCGTTGACCAGCACGGTGCACACGCCGCAGACGCCCTCGCCGCAGCCATACTTCGCCCCGGTCAGGCCGAGTTCCTCACGCAGGACTTCGATCAGGCTCCGGCCGGGGTCGGTGTTGACCGCCCGCTCGGCCCCGTTGACGACGACGGTGAGTATGGCTCGGCCTTAAGCTCCGCGCAGCACCCACTGGTGGGACTGGCACCTCCGGCGGGCGGCCCGGCAGATCGCCGCGGTGTCGCCGGCCATGTTGTTCGTCGCCGGGACCGGCTGCATCCCGAGCCGCAGCAGGAGCCGGCCGAGCGTGTTCGGGTTCACGCTCTGGACCTCGACCGCCGGGGCCGAGGTGTGGTGGGTGAGGTACCACAGCGCCAGGTAGGCGGCTCCCCGGACCTTGCTCAGGTTGCTGATGGCGAACAGCGAGCAGGTGCGCGGGGTGTCGGCGATCCCGGCGATCTCGATGGGGCCGAGCGGGGTCCCGTCGCGGTCGAAGAACTCCGGGTTGGCCGGCCCGTCGAGGGCATCCAGGTCGCCCACGTGACCGGGAACCACGAGGTGCACGCCGTCGTCACGCACGGCGACGGTGCCCGGCGGCGCGTTGGCGAAGGGGTCCTGGGCGGTGTCCAGCTGGGCGTCGGTCGGGGGCACGGTGAACTCCTTGTCACTTGTCTGGTACCCAGACCGGTCAGGAGGAAACGGCCTGGGGCGCCCAGCTGTGACCGCCGTCGGTGGTCGTCCACACGGTCTGGTCGCCGTCGGCCCAGCGGCCGGCCGAGGCGCTTTCGAACCCCAGGAGCGGGGTGAGCTGGCCTGCCTGGGATGCCGGACCGAGCGAACCGGCGGCGGGGTCGGTCGCCACCGTGCTCCAGTGCGCCCCGCCGTCGAAGGAGGCCTCAAGGTCCTTGCCCACCGACAGGAACAGGCTCGCTGGGCCGGCGACCGTGAACGCGGCGCCAGCGGGTGCTGGCTCAGCGGGGCCAAAGGTCTGCCCGGCATCGGCCGAGACGACGACAAAGTCGGCCGACCCGCCCCGGGGAGCGCACAGCACGGCCAGCGTCCCATCGGGCGCCGACGCGATGGAGACCGCGTCGTTTTCGGTTGTCCCCGGGCCGGCCGCGGTCCCCGGGCCGGCCGCGGTCCCCCCACACGGGTCAGGGTCGTCCTGCCAGCTGGCCCCCCCGTCGTGCGACACGTACAGCGCGGCGTGCTGGTTGGGGGCGCCGGACGCAGGGTTGGCGTAGACCGCCAGGTACACGTCGCCCCCGCTCTGCCGCGCCAGCTGGACCCGGGTGACGTCTGTGCTCGGCGTTTGGGCCGCACCCAGGACGACCTTCCAGTCCGACGACCCGATCGGTGCTTGCTCGACCTGGACGTGGCACGGCCCCGGGCAGCCGGTCCCCAGTTGGGTCACCCTGATGGCGGTGCCGTCCATGGCTTCCAGGCCGAGCACATCCGGACTCCCCTCGAGGACCCAGGTGAGGCCGCCGTCGGTGGTCATGAAGAACTGGTTGCCGGAGCCACGGCCAAAAAGGTAGCCGACGTGGGTGGAGGCGAATCGGATTCCGCTCACGTCGGGGCAGGCGGCGCCGGCGGTCTGGTCGCAGCTGAGCGCCGGGGCGGGCGCCTCGTGCCAGGTCTGGCCGCCGTCGTTGGTTGTCAGGATCAGCGCCGGGCAGTCTGGCTGGGTGCAGCCCTGCGGGGTCCCGAGCAGCCAGCCGTCGATCGGGCTGATCCAGGTCAGGTCGAGCACGTCCACCGCGGTGGTGCCCGGCGCTGGCGGCACGATTGGGCTGGCCACCTGGCCGACGCCGCCGGCCGGGGAGACGACGACGTGCACGGGCGGGGTCGATCCGCCTACCAGCGCGACGAAGCCGATGACCAGCAGGGCCGCCACCGCCACCGTAACGATGCCCCAGCCGGCCCGGCGCTGCCGCTGCCTGTGCCGGATGCGGGCCTCGATGCGGTCGGTCAGCTCGACCGGGGCCGGCGGGTCGCCGGCGTACTCGTGCAGCGCCCGCCGGAGGCGGTCCTCGGAGTCAGCCACCGTCGCCCTCCTGCTCCTCGGCCAGTGCGGCCTGCCGCAGCAGTTTCATGGCCCGGGAGAGCCGTGACTTCACGGTGCCGACCGGGATGCCGAGGATGGCGGCGACCTCCGCCTCCGGGCGGTCCTGCAGGTAGCGCAGGGCCACGATCTCCCGGTGGTCCGGCGGCAGGTCGCGCATGACCCGGCGCACCCAGTCGACATCGGCGCTGGCCTCCGCCGGCCCCGCCTGCTCGTCGTCGGGTGGCACGAGCCGGGCGAGCCGCAGCCGCTCCCGGGCCCGGCGCCGGTGGTAGGAGGCAACCCGGTTGACCACCGCCCGGTGGAGGTAGCGGTCCGGGTCGGTCACCTTGCCCCGCTGGAAGTGCGGCCAGGTGGCGGCGAAGGCATCGGCCACGCAGTCTTCGGCGCTCGCCCAGTTGCCGCACAGGGCGTAGGCGAGACGCACC
Organism: Actinomycetota bacterium; assembly: GCA_036781065.1. Taxonomy (GTDB): domain Bacteria; phylum Actinomycetota; class CADDZG01; order JAHWKV01; family JAOPZY01; genus DAIQBQ01. Next base: position 10,113 of record DAIQBQ010000014.1, on the reverse strand, counting down.
AACGGGAGCTGGTAGGTGGTGATCAGGTCGGCGAAGGCCAGCGGAGCCGCCGCTGCCGCAGGCGCCTCGGGGGTCTTCTCTCCGGCGAGCAACTCTTCCTGGACGGCGACCACGTCGCCAAGACGCCGGCCGAACCTGCGGCGTTCCATCGCTCGCCATTGTGATCCTTGGCGACCCGGGCTGGGCCGGGCCTTGACGTGGCGATTATATAAGGTACTCTATATAGAGGAGACTATGCTTATGGCCGAGCCGAAGTCGCCACGGGTGGCGAGGCGGGACCGGGAGGTCGCCGAGGCGCTGCAGCGGCTGGTGGTTGCCGCGGTCCGTTACGTGCCCCGGGAGATCAGCCTGTCGGCGGCGTCGACGCTTGGGCGGGTCGAGCGGCTCGGGCCCCGGAGGATCACCGACCTGGCCGCCTCCGAGGGCGTTTCCCAGCCGTCGATGACGGCCATGGTGACCGGTCTGGAACGGGCCGGGTTCGTCGCCCGGCGGCCGGACCCGGGCGACCAGCGGGCGGTACTCGTCTGCCTGACCGACAGCGGTGCCGACTACCTGCAATCGCTGCGCCAGGACTGGACCGAGATTTTTGTCCGCCTGCTCCGGCAGCTTTCGGCCGGCGACGCGGAGGTGTTGGTGGCGGCGGTGCCGGCCCTGCAGCGCCTGGAAGACTTTGTGACCACCGACGGGGGGGCCGGGCTCGCCGTGGCCATCGGGAGGCGTGCTGCCGAGGTGGCTTCATGAGCACCGACCCGCTCACCGTCGGCCAGGGCCAGAAGACCCGGGAGAAGCACCGGGCGACGGTCGTCGTGGGGCTCGACGGATCGGACACCTCCTGGGACGCCTGTTCCTGGGCCTGCGGGGAGGCCCGGCGGCTCGGCGCCCGGATCGTGGCGGTCTACGTCACCCCGATCGCCGAGGTTGGCCTGGCCGCAACGGCGGCCGGGGCCGCGGCGGTGACCGAGGCCCTCGACGAGTCGGCGGCCCGGCAGGCCGAACAGCTGCGTGAGCAGCTGTTCCGCACGGCTCTCGATGGCGGGTGCGAGATGGAGTTCGTCCATGCCCGCGGGGAGCCCGCTTCGGAACTGGTCCGGGTGGCCGAGGCGGTGCAGGCGGACCAGATCGTGGTGGGGCGCTCGACCAAGGCGCTGCACCACGTGGCCGGCTCGATCGGCCGGCGCCTCATCGCGAAGCGGGGCGCCCCGGTCGTCGTCGTCGTGCCCTAGCGGTTCGCGGGACCAGCCGCTTCCGCTTCCGCGCCGGCCGCGGCGAGGGACCTGCGCAGCAACTCGCCTCAGCCAGCAGCGACCGCGGCCGCCCCCCGGGCGCACCAGGCGGCGAAGCCCCCCACCAGGTCCGTCACGTCCGGGACGTCTGACCGGCGCATCAGGCTGGCGGCGGTGGCCGACCGCAAGCCGCTGGCGCAGTAGACGATCACCGGCCGGCCCTCGGGAAGCTCGCCCAGCCGCTGGGCCAGTTGCGCCAGGGGCAGGTTCATCGCCCCCTCGATGTGGGCGTCGCCGTACTCCCGGGCGGTCCGGACGTCGATCAGCACCGGCTGCTCGGGTGCCGCCAGCTGTCCGGCGAGGTTCGCCGCGGTGATCCGCTCGGTGCGTTCGACGAGATCCGGTGCGGCATCAAGTTGCTGCATACCGCCGGCGAGATAGCCGGCAATGGTGTCGAAGCCGATCCGGCCCAGCCGGGTCGCGGCTTCCATCTCGCGCCCGGGGTTGGCGACCAGCACCACCGGGCGGTTTGGATCGAGCAAGGTGCCGGACCAGGTGGCGAACGAGCCGCCGAGGCCGATGTTGATCGCCCCGCGGATATGCCCTCCCTCGAACTCCGCCGGGTCCCGGGTGTCCAGCAGTTGCGCCCCGCCGGCCATGGCCTCCTGGAGCTGGGTCAGTGACAGCGGCCACAGCTCCCGCTGCAGGGTGTCCCCCAGCGTCGGGCGCTCCCGGGCGTTCAGCACCGCGTCGTAGGTGAAATAGGCCGGGGTGTCCGGCTGATCGGCGGTCACGGTCTCGATGAACTGCTCCCGGGTCATCGGCTGCACCGCGTAGTTGTACTTGCGCTGCACCCCGATGGTGGAAACGGTGTCGGTGGACAGGTTCTTGCCGCACAGCGAGCCGGCACCATGCGCCGGGTAGACCAGGGTGTCATCGGGAAGCGGCATGAGCTTGTCGTGGAGCGAGTCGTACAGCAGGGTGGCCAGCTGCTCGGCACTCCAGCCCAGCGACGCCCGCAGGTCGGGCCGGCCGACGTCGCCGATGAACAACGTGTCGCCGGTAAGGACGGCATACGGCTGCTCCGAGCTGTGCTCCGGATCGAACACCAGGATCGAGATCGACTCCGGCGAGTGGCCCGGTGTCTGCAGCACCGACAGCCGCACCGCTCCCAGCTGCACCACGTCGCCGTCGCTCATTGGCGTGAACGCGTACTCGGCGCTGGCCTGGGCACCCAGGTGGATCTGCGCCCCAAGCCGGTCGCGCAGCTCCAGGTGCCCGGCGATGAAGTCGGCATGCATGTGCGTCAGGAACACGTGGCTTATCCGGCACTCCAGCTCGGCGGCGTCCATGAGGTATTGCTCGACGTCCCGCTGGGGGTCGATCACCACAGCCTCGCCCCCCACCCGATCGGCGATCAGGTAGGAGGCGTGGGCCAGGCAGCCGAGGTAGTACTGCTTGAGGATCATTGCCGCGCCTCCTTCAGGTCCAGGGCGATGCTATTCACGCCGGAATCGGGTGCTTCGCAGTTGGTCTGCGGTGGCATTCTTTCCTCCCTTTCATCCCGGACCAGCCGTTTGTGGCCTGCGCTGAACAACCCACCCCGGGCGAAACGCCGAGTTGAACTCCAACTCCATTGTCGCCCTCTGCCGGAAAGCCTGCCGCCTCCCTGCGAGCAGCCCACCGCCAACCGCCCCGACCCGCTCGAAACCCATGCTGGCCAGCGGCTGGCGGCGCCCAGGCCGGCGACTTCCTTCGCAGCGCAGGCGACTTGGGGGAGGCTACGTGGGCGCCATTCCCTGGCCATTCCCTGGCCATTCCCTGGCCGTTGGCCCCGGTCAGCCGGTCACCCATAGCCGCCACGCCTGCCCCTTGGCACGGCAGCAAGATCGTTCTTTGTATCCTGGCGGCTCTATTTGACCCTTCACGTTACAAAGAAGCGTTGCAGGGCGCATGTCACGCGGCTCAGGTTCTGCCGGTATCTTTTGAGGGGGCCGAAGATCGCTCAAGGAGCGTCCTGAGAGGAGTTCAGCTGCGCGCACCCCGGGTCATGGCCGTCCTTGCCAGCGGCCTTGCTCTCAGCCTGATGGCAGCTGGGTGTGGGCGCAACAACCTTCGCGCCGGAGGCCCCTCCAACGCGGCAGCCTCCTCGCCGGCTCGACCATCGCCCGCGGCCAGCCCTGCCCCGTCGCCACCGGTCGCAGCTACCCCTGGCTCCCCGACCACGGCGCCCACCCAGCTGGCCTGCGTCACCGCGACAGCTACCCAAGACAACGGCAGCGTCGCCGCCAGCCTGGGCGACGTTTCTGCCCGGCTGTCCTGGGTCCACCAGGGCGGTCCCGGCACCGGCTATATGTCGGGGGCGAAGATGACGCTGACCCGGGCCGGTGCGACGCTGCTCGATGTCCCGGTCGTGCCGCCGGCCCCGGTCAACAACGGGGGCTCCGAGTGGGCTGCAGGATGGGAAGACCTGGGGGGAGTCTGCGTTGAGCTGCCCGCCACCGGTCTGCCCAGTGTCGACTTGGTCGGCTACGCCGGGGCGATGACCTGCTGCGGCATGGTCCGCACCTACTATCCCGGCCCAGACGGCAGCTACCGGACGCTCGACCGCAGCCTCGGCCGCGGTCCTGGCAGCTGGATCCAGGTCAGCGGTCAAGTTGTCCTCATGGCGAGCAACCCGGACTTCAATGTGAAATTCGACTGCGGCGCCTGCTCCCCAGGGCCACTCCAGGCATGGACGGTCCAAGACGGGCGCTACATCGACGTCACGGCCCAGTTCCCGGACCGGATCGCCGCCGAGGCGGCGGGTTGGTGGAAGAGCATCGACGGCGCAAACCCCGCCCCGCTGGGGCTGGTCGCTCCCTGGGTGGCCGACGAATGCGAGCTCGGCCGGCAGGACTCCGCCTATGCCACCCTCGACCAGCTCGATGCCGCTGGGAAGCTGGTCATTCCAAACGATGGAGTGCCTCCGACGTGGCCGGAGGGGCCGGCGTTCGTGTCGGCGCTCACGTCGTTCCTCGTGACCGAGGGCTACTGCCACTGAGCCTGCGGGAATCTCCCGGGTGTTTCGGCAGGGGGTGCCTCGCGGGTAGAACTCTGGGGATGGTCGTGCCGCATGTCCCTGCGGCCACCCCGCGTCCGGCGCCCCCCCTCCTGCACAGCGGGTGGCTGCGGGCGCTGGCGACGGTGGCCGGCTCCCTGGTGATCGTCGAGATCGCCTTCCGGCTGCTCGCGCTTGCCGGGCGGCACTCGAGGCACGGAGCCGAGTTGCTCGCCCGGTCGAAGCGGACGGTGCAGTGCCTGGCACTGGCGATCGCCGCCATGGAAAGCGTCCACCTCGCCCCGGCTTGGGCGCGGGCGCCGCTGCAGGAGCTGGCCCGGCTGGGGGTCATCGCTGCCGTCGCCTGGATCCTCATCCGGGGCGTGGGGATCCTGATCGACCTGGCGGAGCGCCGGTTCGACATTGACGTCAGCGACAACCGGCGGGCGCGCCGGGCCGTCACGCAGCTCGGCCTGGTCCGGCGGGTGCTGGTCGTGGCGATCGGCGTCCTGACGCTGATGGCGATGCTCACCTCACTGCCCCAGGCGCGGGGGATTGGCACCGGGTTGCTGGCCTCTGCCGGCTTCCTCGGCATCATCGCCGGGATCGCCGGGCAGTCCACGCTGGGAAACTTGATCGCCGGTCTCCAGCTTGCCTTCTCCGACTCGCTGCGCATCGACGACGTCGTCGTGGTCGAAAACGAGTGGGGGACCATCGAGGAGATCACCCTCACCTACGTCGTCGTCAAGATCTGGGACGAGCGGCGGCTGGTGCTCCCGGTCTCCTACTTCATCAGCAAGCCGTTCGAGAACTGGACCCGGACCGGCGCCCAGATCCTTGGCAGCGTCATGGTGTACAGCGACTACACGGTGCCTGTGGACGACATCCGCCAGCACTTCCGGAACTTCGTCCAGGCTCACCCGCTCTGGGACGGGCGGGTCGCCGTGCTCCAGGTTTCCGACAGCTCCGAGCATGCCATGCAGCTCCGGGCGCTGGTCTCGGCGGCGAACTCCGGCCAGGCCTGGGATCTGCGCTGCGCGGTACGGGAGGACCTGATCGGCTACCTGATGGACCGCTTCCCGGAGGCGCTACCCCGCTCCCGGGTCGACCTGGGACCGGGCCCGGGAAAGGTGGCAGCATTCGGGGGCGGCAGTCGCTAACCACCCCCGGCAGCTGGGGCATCGGTTTGGACGTCAGGGGCCAGCGGTTGCCGTTGGGCCCAGCACTTTGTCGCACTGTGTGAACGGATACGCCAGTGCGTTCAGCGGCGCATCCGGCGAGACCTCACTGCACACGTCCTTCGCTCGCTCGTTGTCGAGGAGCACCTTACAGTTGTCGACATTCACCGGCGCAATACTTCCTGCCGGAGTGGGGAGAAGCAAGATCCCGCAGTAGGTGTCCCGGTAGCTCATCCAATCGGCCTCAGATTGATCGAGGACGGACTGCTGGGCCGGCTGGTAGAAGCCGCGCACCTCGTCCAGGACCGCCTTGAGCCGGGCATCAGCTTGCGCCAGATCGGCTGAGGCACATGCGTCCAGCCCAGTCTGCGTGAGCGCCGTGCAGGTCGGCGTTGGCTGCGAGCCCGGGGGCGTCACGGACGGTATCGGCTCCGCTGAGGCCGGTGGGGTCACCGATGGGGTCGATCGAGGAGCAGCACGCTGGGAACCACAGGAGGCGGCCAGAAATATGGTGGCCATGAGGCAGGCGGGAAAACTCCTCATCACCCTCATTGGGGGCAGGATACAGGCGGAGCGCCTCCTCCCCATCGTTGGGGCTGTTTGGCGCCTGCCGGGCAGCCGGGGTCTTTGCCCCAGGCAGATGCTTCACAGGGAAGTGCCCTGACCTACGGGAACGCTGTGGTGCTCCGTTCGAGTTCCCTCTCTGATTGAACGATCTGGCGACGCGTCTTCAAGGGGCGAAGCCGTGTGCTGGAGCGATCCCCTGCAGGTGGCAGTGGAAGCGATGGCGACTATGGATGTGCCGTGCCAGGCTTTGTGACGAGCCCCCTGCTTCTCCGTCGGCCGGGGGCCATAAGGCCGCCGTAGGCCGGGTGGCTTGAGGTAGTGGAGAATGCCCTCACAGGGTCACTTCGGCGTCCAGCCGTCGTCAGTCCAGCGCTCAGTGGCCCTGATCTGATAACTGAGGACGTGCTTGTCCCCGGCCAGCACATAGTCGGTGACTTCCACGGGACGAGCCTCATCCTCGTGACCTGGAGGGCTTGCGTAGGTCGTCCTGAGAAGGCGGACGACCGGCGTCCCGGGGGAAAGCCGTAGCGCCTGGATCTCCTGGGGCGAGGGCATACGAGTGGTGAGGTCCTCGGTGAACTGCTGCACTTCGAGGCTGAGCGCCCGTTGCAGCTCTGCGTGCACGCCACCGGGCACGATGTCAATGAACTCGGCAATGCGTGTGTCACGGACGAGATCGGCCGGGAAGTAGCTGTCGGCGAGCTGGGCTGGTTCGTCGTCCAGGAGCAGGAGGTAGCGCCGGACGATGACGTGTTCTCCATCCTCCAGATCGAGCCGGGCGGCAACGTCGGGCGGCGGATCGTGGGGACCCGTGACTTCCAGTAGACGCTGATCGCCCGTGTGCCCTTGGGCTTTGGCCTCCTGCACGAAGTGGCCGGTGGACGAGCGGCGGTGGATGACCGGCGACGGCTGGCGGACGAAGTAGCCAAGTCCATGCACGGAGTCGATAAGGCCTTCGGTCTTCAGGACGGCCAGGGCCTGGCGAACCGTTGCCTGCGCCGTTCCGAACTGCTCCACAAGCTCCCGCTCCGAGGGCAGCCGATCCCCCGGAGCCAGCTTGTGTGAATAGATCAAATCACGAAGGTGCTCGGCGATCCTCCGGTACGGAGGCCGTGGGTCGGTCGGGTTGAAGGGCATACGCCTAGCCTCCCCCTCCAGAAAACTTCTCTAACTGACATAGGTCAGCTACTTGACAGCGGGTAGGTCACCCTGCAATGGTAACTGAGCTAGGTGAGTCAGGGAAGGGGGTGGAAATCGAACGGAGAAGATTCCCACAAAGAGAAAGGCCCGCCGGTCCAAGACGAGCCTTTCGAGAGCAAGGCCGAGGACGTATCCAGCCAGCCCGATCTGGGCATCCCGACTACCGCTCCTGGCGGGAAGCAACGACACAGGCAGGCGGGCTCCTCGACCAGCGAGGAGGGCATTGCCCATGACCAGGGCAGACGAGAAGTGCCGGCACGGCCTGAACCCCCGCCGGGCAGCTCTTGCCAGCTCCGCTCCGAAGGGGGGTGCGGCGTGATGCTTATCGACGCCGAGGAGCTGGCGTCCCTGCGGCAGGCCATCGCCGAGGGCCAGGCGGCCATGCCGGTCCTGGAGGCCCTGTGGACCCGGCTCCTCGAGGATCCGGAGCTGCGCCGCTGCCTGGACGCGATCGCGGGCGGCAGGCTCCTCGATGCCCTGAGCATCGCCAAGCGGGCGCTCATGGGCACCCTCGCCCGCCGACGCTGCGAGCTGGAGAGCCTCCGGGGCGGTGGTGGCCGTCGCTGAGTTCTTCGAGCACGTCCGCCCCGGCTCTCCGAGGCCACCCCGCCGAATGTCCGGCCCGCCACCCACGGGATCGCCATCTCCACGAGCTTCCCCCGCTGATGGTGGTCCTACCGCCTTGAGACGGCGGTGCTCGCCGGGATCTACATCGGCTGCGGGCTCCTGGGCGCCGCCCTCGGCCCGATGAGGGCGCGCTATGTCAGCGAGGCCGCCATCGTCGGCATCCTCGTCTGCCGGCCTATCCGCAGAGGATCCGGGCGTTTTCGCCCGTGCCCGCAGCCGTCGGCGCTTCGCTCTCGCCTACCGGCACGCTGGCGTTGCCCAACCACAACGACCGGGTGCCGACCCCCGTCCGCATCCCGACCGTCCCCGCCGACCACGTCGTACGGGTCCGGGTCGCTGCCGGTTCCCACGCCGGCCCGCTCACCGACGTCGCCCCTGCCCGTGGCCGCCTTCTTGGAGGACCGGGAGGTCCGGCCGGGTGGCCCAGGAGCGCACCAACGCCGCTACGTCGCGTGACCGTCGTTCGCCGGGATCCCCTCTCCGGAGGGAAGCCGCTTGCGTGGCCGCATCTGCCCCGAGCGCCCAAGGAGGACCACACAGGTTTTCCGTCGGCCGAAGGCCGTAGGCCCGGCGGCTTGAGATAGTTGAGAAAGGCTGCACAGGCCGGGAGAGTTGGTACATGGCAGAGAGGGTGCGGACGGAACGAAGAATGCCGCGGTTGGACCGATGGGAGCCTGGGCGGTCAGCCCTGTAGGGTGCGCCTCAGGTGGTCGTGGACGGGCTCGAAGATTGTCCCGCCCATGAGGTTGTCTGCTTCCTCAAGCGTGACCCAGCGCACCTCGGCCAGTTCGTCGGCATCGTCTACGAAGGCGTCCGTGCCCGCAGTTGGGGTGGCTGCGATATAGGTTATCCACCGTTGCGTGCGGGGGTGCTTGCGCTCGCCGATGACGCCGGTCGTGACGACCTGCAGGCCGGTCTCCTCCATAACCTCACGGAGGGCCGTTTCCTCCAGACTCTCGCCGTCGATGTGCTCTCCGGCAATAAACGTCCACAAAGGCTTGGTGTCAATGCGACGTCCGACCAGGACGCCCTTTGGGCTGGTGACGATCGCTGCGACGATGGTTTCAGGTCTGCTCTTGATCGGCTGGTTTATAGTTCGGCGATTTTCTTTTCGAGCGACTCAACCTTGCTCGTCATCCCATCGTCAACGCCGCGCCGGAGATCCGCCTTCAGTACGACGCTCACCCGAGGGGCGACCTCGGCCACGGCGCCAACGGCTCGCTTCACGACGTCCATGACCTCATCCCATTCACCCTCGATTGTGGTGAACATTGCGTCTGTGTGATTGGGGAGCCCGCTGGAGCGGACTACCTGAACGGCTCGGGCGACAAGGCCGGAGACTCCTTCGCCGACACCCAGCGGCGTGACGGCGAACGCTACGATCACGACCAACTCCTCTTGTCTTCTTGTGGACCTGATCCTGCGACGCGGAAGGATTCTACTGGTACCGCTGACTTGTCGGCCCTTTGTACCCGCCAGGGCCGATCGTCCTGAAGAACGACGAAAGAACCTTCCAAGCCCCCTATCGAACGCCGGCGTGGCGGGACGTAGCCCGCGCGGAGGTACGGGTCAGACAAAGGGCAGGTGGCATTGATGGGTGCGATGTGGTCGGTGTCTGCGCTCACGATGTATTGGTCAGGCCCCATGGCGCCCATTTGGTTAGGGAGGCAGGACCCATGCCCAAGTTCTCGGAGGCGGCATTCCTGCCAGGGCCACGTCCTACGGCACCCCCGGCAGCAGGGCGGATGGGGCAGCCCTGAGGGTTGCCATGAGGTTTCATGGGTCGAGGACGGGGACCCCTGCACCTGTTCCAGGGCGACGATTTTGGCCGTGGGTTCGGTGGACGCTCCGGCCTGTAGCCAGGGTCAGCAGAAGCGCTGAGGCCATCGCACAAAGCCTGGGACGTGGACGACCGGGTGCCACAGCCCCCCTCCCCAGGACGGATGATGATCTCGACGACGCCAACCCGTTCGGGGAGCTCTGCCTGGTAGCGGGATGACCTCCCGGCGCCCTCATTGCTGCGTGCCTTAGGGGAAAGGCGCCGAGGGCGGTCGGTCGCCGCATGCCGGGCATGCCGGGTCTCGGGGGACGGGGATGAAGTCCCACCGCCCGGACATGACGCTGAAAGTGAGGTAGCCGTCTGAGACCAGTTTCCCTTTCCCGGTGATCAGTTTGATGACCTCGCCTGCGCCGAGGCTTCCCGCGATGCCCGTCGAAACGCCGAACACAGGAACGCTGCCGCCGTGTCCAGCGGGCAGGTCGGGGAAGGCGCAGAGGA
>DAIQBQ010000013.1:0-20823 GCA_036781065.1 Actinomycetota bacterium | reverse complement strand
GCGGGACCGGGCGAGGGGCACACGGGCGGTTGTCGTAACGTAGCGGGACATGCACGAGCGGTACGATGTCGTCGTCGTCGGTGGCCGGGTGGCCGGTGCGGCGCTGGCCACCCACGTCGTGCGCCGCGGCTACTCGGCGCTCGTCGTCGAGCGTGCCGCCTTCCCGAGCGACACCCTCTCCACCCACCTGTTCCAGCGCAACCCGAGCCTCGAGCACCTCGGCGTCACAGATCGGCTCCTGGCCACCGGAGCGCCGCTGCTGACCGAGTTCCGGCTGCGGCTGGACCGCCTCGACCTCTCGCTGGACCACCCGGACCTGGGGATGCTGTGCGTCCGCCGCCACGTGCTGGACCCGATCCTGCTCGAGAACGCCGAGGAGTCGGGGGCCGACGTCGCCACCCGCGCCCGGGTGATCGGCCTGCTGACGGACGGCCCGTTCGTCACCGGGGTCCGCCTCCGGGACGCCGAGCGCAACGAGACCGAGGTGCGCGCCCGGGTCGTCGTCGGCGCCGACGGCCGCACTTCAACGGTGGCCCGGCTGGCCGGCGCCCGCCGCTACAACGTCACCGACTCCGAACGGGCCGGCGGCTGCGCCTACTACGAGGGCGTCGAACCGTCGAACGTCTTCCACTTCTACGCCCAGGGGCCGGACTTCTACCTCGGCGCCTCGACCGACAGCGGCCTGTTCCTGGCCATCGCCCTGTGGAGCCGGAAGGACTACGAGCGCTACAAGGCCCCCAGCGGGGAGGGGTTCGAGGCCGCCCTGGCGACCTGCAAGCCGATGGCCAAGCTGCTCGCCGGCGCCCGGCGCACCAGGCCACCGGTGTTCATCAGCCGCTGGCAGGGCTACTTCCGGGAGTCGGCCGGGCCGGGCTGGGCGCTCGTCGGCGACGCCGGCCACTTCAAGGACCCGACGCCGGGCCAGGGCATCTCCGACGCCCTCCGCCAGGCCGATCGCCTCGCCGAGGCGATCTGCCAGGGCATCGAAACCCACACCGTCGAGGCCCAGCTGAAGGCGTACTGGCACTGGCGGGACGCTGACGCCGCCGAGATGTACTGGTGGGCGCGGGAGATGGGCCGGGCGGGGGCGCAGCTGCCGCTGATCAGAGAGCTGTTCAGGGGCCTGGGCAGCGACCCCCGTTCGCTGCGGGCGCTGCACGAGGTGGTCTTCCACCGGCGCAGGCCATACCGGGTCATGAGCCCGCCGCGGGTGCTGGCCGCCACTGGGCGGTTGCTCCTGGGGGGCGACGTCCCCCGGGGCGAAGCGGTCAACGAGTTCCGGACTCTGGTGACCAGGGACATCCGGCGCCGTTACCGGACCCGGCGGCCTGTCTACGAGGAGAGCCCGGCCCAGAGGTAGCCTGGCCGCTGTGATGCCCTACGACGCATCGACCGCCCTGGTGGTGGTCGATGTCCAGAACGACTTCGCCGATCCCGCAGGGAGCCTTTACGTGCCCGGAGGCGAGACCGTACCGGCGGCGGTCAACGCGGAGATCGCCCGGGCGAGGGCGGGCGGCGCCCTCGTGGTGTTCACGCAGGACTGGCACCCGGCACAGACGCCGCACTTCCTCACCGGCGGCGGGGTGTGGCCGGTTCACTGCGTGCGGGACAGCTGGGGGGCAGAGCTGCACCCGGACCTCGATGCCGCCCCGGGCGAGGCCGTGATCCGCAAGGGCGTCGGCGGCGAGGACGGCTACTCGGGATTCCGGGTCGCCGACCCGCGGACCGGGCAGACCGGCTCGACCGGCCTCGAGGAGCTGCTCAAGGAAGCAGCCATCGCCAAGGTTGTCGTCGTGGGCCTGGCGACCGACTACTGCGTGCGGGACACCGCCCTCGACGCCGCCGGCCTCGGCTTCGCCACGACGGTCCTTACCGGCGCCATCCGGTCGGTCGACATGAAACCCGGCGACGGGGAAGCCGCCCTCCAGAGGATGCGGGGGGCCGGGGTCACGCTGGCCTGACGCGGGGTTACTCGTGCCCGGCGGCCAGCTCGCGGGACCGTTCCATCGCCGCCTGGATGGCGTTGAACAGTGCCGCCCGGACTCCCGCCTGCTCCAACTCCCGTACCGCCATGATCGTGGTGCCTCCCGGTGAGGTGACGACCTCGCGCAGCTCGACCGGGTGCATCTTGGCGTCACCGAGCAGCCGGGCGGTGCCGAGCATCGTCTGGACGACCAGCTCGGTCGAGACGCCCCGGGACAGGCCGAGCATGATCCCGGCGTCGATCATCGCCTCGGCCAGCAGCGCGAAGTAGGCCGGGCCCGATCCGGATACTGCGGTGACCGCGTCCATCAGCGCCTCGTGCACCACGACGACGTTGCCGACATGGCCGAGCACCTCCTTCGCCACCGCCAGGTGGTCCGGGCTGGCCGACGAGCCCCCGGCGATCCCGGAGACGCCGGCCCCGACCTGCGCCGGGGCGTTGGGCATCGCCCGTACGACCGGGACCTCGTCCGGGAGGCGCCGCTCGATGAATGACGTCGAGATCGCCGCCGCCACCGAGATCACCAACTTGTCCGGGGTCACCTCGGAGGCGATCTCGTCCAGCAGGCCGTCGACGTCGGTCGGCTTGACCGCCAGCACGAGGATCCCCGCCTCGCGGGCAGCCTCGGGATTCGAGGTCGTCGACCGGACCCCATAGCGCTCGGACAGCTCGGCGGCCCGCTCCGGGCGCCGGGAGGTGACCAGGATCTGCTCGGGCTTGCGCCACCCGGATGCCAGCAGACCGCCGACAAGGATCTCGCCGATCTTGCCGCACCCGAGGACCGCCAGGCCGTCGCTCACGGGCCGAAGTATAGGTGCGCGCCCGGGGCACCCAGCCCAAGGCAGCCACCATCGGCCGCTGGATGACCTGTCCCGTCACCCATGGACCAACGGCCGTTGAGCCCCGCTTCCCGGCCTCCGGACGCCACCACGCCGGGGCTACCCTTGGAGTGTGCCCAACCATCTGCTCCTGAAGGTCGCCGCCAGCGACCGGGTCCGGGGCCTCGTCGCCTCCAGCAGGCTCGCCAAGCCCGTGGTGGACCGGTTCGTCGCCGGCGACACCCTGGAAGACGGGCTCGCCGCCGCCCGCGAGCTGCGCACCCGGGGGATCTGCGCCATCCTCGACCTCCTCGGCGAGCACGTCACCGACGCCGCTCAGGCCGACGAGGCGACCGAGGCGTACCTGGCCGCACTCAACGCCACCGCTTCCGAGCCCGCCCTCGGCGCCCACGTCTCCGTCAAGCTGACTCAGCTCGGGATCGACGAGTCCTTCGACCAGGCGGTCGCGAGGCTGCGACGGATCGTGTCGGCGCTGCCCGAAAACGGGCACCCGCTGGCCAGGGTGGCGATCGACATGGAGTCCCACGCCTACACCGACCGCACGATCGAGGCGTACAAGGCGGTGCGGCCGGAGAGCGAACGGCTGGTGCTCTGCCTCCAGGCATCGTTGCGCCGCACCGAGGCCGACGTCGAGGCGCTGCTCGGCCTGACGCCCTCGATCCGGCTGTGCAAGGGGGCCTACGACGAGCCGGGCGAGCTCGCCTACGGCCACGCGGAGACGGCGGCGTCCTACCGCCGGCTGCTCGCGGTGCTGCTGCCGGCCTCGCCTTACACCGCGGTGGCGACCCACGACGAGGCCTGCATCAGGGAGGCACTCCGCCTGGCCCAGCGCCGGCGGATCCCCCGGGATCGCTTCGAGTTCCAGATGCTCTACGGCGTCCGGCGGGACCTTCAGGCGACCTTGCTTGACGAGGGGTACGCGGTCCGGGTCTACGTGCCGTTCGGGGCGGCCTGGTACCCGTACCTGATGCGCCGCCTGGCCGAGCGCCCGGCCAACCTGCGCCTGTTCCTGGAGGCGGTGGTCCGGGGCTGACCCGCGGCGACGGTCAGCGTGCCTTCGGGTAGGAACCCAGCACCCGCAGAAACGAGGTGTAGCCGGCGATCTCGGACAGCGCCTCCTGCGAACGCGGATCCTGCAGCGGGGCGTCGAAGTCGACATAGAAGTTCGACTGGAAGGCCTTCGCCCGCGACGGGCGGTGCTCCAGCTTGGACAGGTTGAGGTGCCGCTCGGCGAAGGCGCCGAGGCAGCGGTACAGCGCGCCCGGGATGTCGGCAGTGGCGAAGACGACCGAGGTCTTCTCCGGCGGCCCGAACGACTCGTGGCCGCTCCGGGCGATCGCCACGAACTTCGTCGAGTTGTCCGCCCGGTCCTCGATGTCGGCGGCCAGGACCTCCAGCTCGTACAGCTCGGCGGCCTCGACCGAGGCGATGGCGGCGGCGGCCTGGGTGCCCTTCTCGGCGACCATCCGGGCCGCCCCGGCTGTGTCGTGGACCGCCACCCGCTCGACCTGGAGCGAGTCGAGGAACTCCGAACACTGGTCGAGCGCCTGCGAATGCGAGTACACCGTCCGGATCTCCTCCATCGGCGTTTCAGGCAGGCCCATTAGGCAATGCGAAATGCGGACGATTGTCTCGGCAACGATCTGCACCCCGTGACGCACCAGCAAGTCGTAGGACTCGTTGATCGAGCCGGCGTGGGAGTTCTCCAGCGGTACGACGCCGAAGGCGACCGTGCCGATCTCGACCGCCTCGAAGACCCGGTGCACCGAGTGGAAGGGTACCGAGGTCGCCGACGCGAACAGCCTGCGCACCGCCCGCTGGCTATAGGCGCCGGCCTCGCCCTGGTAGCCGACAGGGATGAGCGGGACCGCCGGTGCCGCCAGCGGGCCTTCGGTCTGCTCGCTCGTGGTCGTCATGGCCGAAAACTTACAGCACGAGGCCCGGATCGGCCCTGCCCGCGGTTCGGATCGGCCCTGCACGCGGTTAAGGCCCGGAGCGCCTCCGAGCCGGCAACCGAAGCGCACTTCCCCACACACTTCGACCGCCGGCCCTTGAGCGGTCCGGGCCCTAGGCGCCCCAAGCGACCATCGAGGGGTGAGACTCGGTCACCTACCGGGACGCTCCTCGTCGAGCCGCCCGGCAGTCCCGCGCTACGGCCAGAAAAAAAGCAGATAAACCTGCCGTTTCCGGCCTTCGCACTGGCGTGCTTTCCGGCTCGTCCAGAGCTCCCAGCGGGCTGGCCTTTGCCTTACTCCCTCCGCCGACCGCTTGGGACACCGGGCACGATATGACCAGCCTCCGTGGGCCGTCAAGGGTGAGATTCAACATTTCTTCGCGTAGGCCAAAGTTTTGTTCGCGCCCTCGATAAAGCTCCTTGTAGACCTCAAATAGAAACCCGTTTCCAGGCTGTTAACGCCGGCTGGCCAATGCCCAACGGAAGGGCCAATCGGCCCGTTTCCGGCCCAACCAACGGCCCCCGGTCTAGGGCCACCCGGCTCGCATGCAGGCCTAGCCTCGGGCTTCTCGGCAGGTGCCCTCCCGGCGGGCGCGGCGGGTGCTGGCGACGTACAGGTCGTGCAGGTCGGTTCCCGACTGGTCCCACGAGAAGTCGCCCGAGGAGCACACCGCCAGCCGGCTCATGCTCGCCGCCAGCGGGGGATCGGACAGCACCCGCCAGGCACGCTCGGCGAAAGCGCCGGCGGCGCCGGGCGACACCAGGTACCCGGTCTGGCCGTGGCGCACGATCGAGCGGAGGCCGCCCACCGCGCTGCCGATCACCGGGGTGCCCGAGGCCTGGGCCTCCAGGGCGACCAGCCCGAACGACTCGGTGTAGGAGGGAACGAAGCACACGTCAGCGGCCTGGTAGAAACCTGGCAGTGCTGCGTGCGGTTGGGCGTCGACGAAGCGCACCGCCGAAGCGACGCCGAGCCGGGTGGCCAGTGCCTGCAGCCGTTCCGGTTCGCCTGCCCCCGCTGCGCCACTGCCGCCACCGACGACCAGCAGGACGGCCCCTTCCGGCTCGACCCGGCCCCAGCCGATCAGGTGGGCCAGGGCCTCGATCGCGGTGCCCGCGCCCTTCAGCGGCTGGAGCCGGCCGGCGAACAGCAGCACGTGTTTGTGGCTCAGGTCGCGCTGCTCCACCGGGCTCATACCAAGCGCCTTGCCCAGGGCGACCTTCGCCGCCACCCGGTCCCCTCCAGCCGGTGGCCGGAAGGTCGAGTGGTCGACGCCCGGCGGGATCACGTGGATCCGCTCGGGGTGGGCGGCGTAGAGATCGATCAGCCAACTTCGCTCCTGCGGGCTCGAGGCGATGATCGCTTCGGCCTCGGCGATCACCCGAGCCTCACCGCGGAGCCGGGCTTCCGGTTCGACCGGCTCACCCCGGGCCCGGCCCTGGTTCTTGACCAAGCCGAGCGTGTGGAAGGTGTGGACGAACGGGATCCCCCACCGGCCGGCCAGCAGGGTGGCGACCCGTCCGGAGAGCCAGTAGTGGCTGTGGATCAGGTCGTAGCCGACCAGCCGCTGCTCAACCTGTGCCGCCAGGTTGGCGGTGAACTCGGGCAGGTGGGCGGGCAGCTCCGCCTTGGAGAGCCCGGGTTCCCCAGCGACGATCGGGTACACGACAACGCCCGGGGAGAGCTCGGTGGGCACTGCGCTCCCACCGGCGTCGTGGCGGGTGTAGATATCGACCTCCAGCCCGCGGCGGGCCAGCGCCCGCGCCATCTCCCGCACGTAGACGGTCATGCCGCCGCCATCGCCCACCCCCGGTTCGGCGACCGGGTTGGAGTGCACGACCAGCATCGCCAGACGCCGCAACGGGCGGTAGGGCATACCTGGTACCAGGGACTCTCGAACAGCCACGGCGTTCTCCTTCAAGAGGCGTCTGGACCGCCCACCACTCAAATAATACCCAACGAATCGCCATAGTCGGGCCCCGAATCTTTGAGAAGCTCAACCGCCGCTCGGCGTGGCCCCCACGCTCAGGTTGTCCCCGGCCGGTGGATCTGTACCGCGTGGAGCGGGAGCCGCTCGGCCCCCAGGTCGAACTTGTAGCGCTCGGTCCCGCGCAGGAAATCGAACCGGGACAGGCCCTGCTCGATCGAGCGGGCGATCAGCCGGACGACCAGCACGATCCCCGGCGACACCGCCCCCAACGCCGGGGAGAACGCCGAGTTGTACAGCGACAGCGACCCCGAGTACGGGAACGACAAGGTCGTTGCCAGCCGCTCGCCGCCGAGCTCCAGGAAGTCGAGGCTCAGCATGCCCTGAGGCTGGAAGGTGTGGGCGATGCGGGCGAAGAACCCGGCCCGCTCCGGTCCCATGAACTTGCCCTTCTCTCCCTCGCTGCCCCGGTGCATGGCGACGAACGACGCCAGGTCGGCCTCGAGGGTGCCGGCAGTCGCCGTCGTGACGACCGCCCCCGGGGCGGCCTCCTCGAACCGGCGCAGCTTGCGGCGGAGCTCGTGGCGCCGCCCCTTGCCGAGTTGCTCCAGGTAGCCGTCGAAGGTCGAGGGGAGGCCGAGCACGGCGGTCATCTCGTGTTCGTCGACCTCGAAGGCCAGGCCCAGCCGGTCGGCGGCCTCAACCAGCCACTCGGCGAACCCGAACGGCACCGGCATGCACCGGGCGTCGAGGGTAGACCAGCCGCCGATCTCGCCGACGGCGTAGGTCACCAGCGCCTCGGCGACCGACCGCAGGTGCTCGTGGCCGGCGGTGATCGGTCCCATGTAGTCGGTGAGGTCCTCCCCGCCGAGGAAGCTGAGCGTCCCACCGTTGCCGGCACCCGGGTCGAGCACCAGCGCGGCCAGCCCGACTGGCTCCGGGTCGAGGAAGCTCAGCACCCGCAACTGGCGTCCCCCGCCGAACTCCTCCCACCACACCCGGCTCCACTCCGGGGTGACGAAGACGTGCCGGGTCGGATCGGCGGCCAGCAGGGCGGGCCACTCGGGGAGGTCGAAGGCGTCCGGCCCGACCGTGCAGCGGATATCCAGGATCGACTCCTTCCGTGTGCCCCCCGGGTGCCCCCGGGTGCCCTTTGGGCGGGGGGCGGGACGGGCGGCGCTGAACGCTAGCACGGGCGCGCAGCAACGCCCGGTACCACAGTGCGGTGCTAGGCGATCTGCGGCTCGGGGACCGGCAGCAACGGGGCGAGGTTGACGAACACCTCGACGACGTCCGGATCGAACTGCTTGCCCGCCCCGGCGGCCAGCCGTTCCAGCGCCTCGTCCGCGGCGATGGCGTTGCGGTAGGGCCGATCGGTGGTCATGGCGTCGAAGGCGTCCACCACCGAGAAGATCCGGGCTGACAGCGGGATCGCGTCGCGCACCAGGCCCCCCGGGTACCCGCTGCCGTTGAACCACTCGTGGTGGCAGCGGATGACGTCGAGGGCATCGTCGTCCAGGAACTTGAGCGGGGAGACGATCCGCAGGCCGACCTCGACGTGGCTGCGCATGATCTCCTCCTCGGAACGGGTCAATGGGCCCGGCTTGTCCAGGATTGCTTCCGGGACCACCACCTTGCCTACGTCGTGGAGCAGGAAGCCGTACTCGAGCTCAGGGTTGACCATGCCGGAGTCGACTGCCCCGGCGAGAGCCAGGCCGTAGGTGCGGCACCGCTCCAGGTGCGAGCCGGTGTAGGCGTCCTTGGCATCGACCATGAAGGCGAGCGTCTGGACCATCGAGTAGTCGACCGACCGGCGCTGCTGGGTCATCTCGGCGATCAGCGCCTTCTGCTGGCGCTCCCGCCGGTAGGCCTCCCCGACCTCCCGGGCGAACACGAGCAGCTGCTGGCGGGTGCGGTCGAGATCCATTACGTAGTTGCCTGCCACGTCTTCCCCCATCACGTCACCCCGACGTCACGACACTGAAGTCCCGGACGCCTTGATGGCCCGGGGAACCCCGCCTGCCGTCCCCCCGACGACAACTCCCGCACCAAGGTTAGCGTCCCCAGGGGCCGTCTGGATACCCCCCCAGCCTCATAAGCCATTTCTCACGCGGCACTAAAGCTGGGGAGCCAACAGGCCGAACTTCTAACGGCAGAGGTACTAGTCATTTGTGGCTAGCGGCGGCCTGGCCTCCCCGGGGCCGCAGCGCCTCTCGACGAGGCCCGGTGGGACCGGCCGGGGGCCAGCTTGAAGCGCGTTGAGAGAGCTAGGAGCGGGTAGTGCGGCGGATTGTCGGGGGCGGCAAGCTCTTCGTTGCCGGAGCAGCGGTACTGATGGCAGGGCTGGTCGTCTGCACGCTGCTCGCCATGAACGCCCTTCTCGGCCATGCGCTGTCGCCCTCATTCAGCAGCAACGCCCCGGAGTCGGCCCCGAGCGCCCAGCCCGCCGCCGCGCCCAACCTGCAGGTGATCACCCCGGCCACGATAGCCCCGACCCCGATCACCCCGGCCACGACCCCAATCACCCCGGCCACGGCTACGCCGCTGCTGATCTACGCGCCGGGCGCCTCCCGGCGGACCGTCGTCTCCGGCGGAACGGAGTCGGGATCGTCGGGCTCGAGGACTGGCGGGACGTCGACAGTCAACGGCTCCCACCCGGCCAGGCCAACCTCCGAGGCTGGCGAAGCGCCCTGGGGCAGCGTCTCGACCTCCGGGGCCCCGACCTTTGTGGCCACCTCGGCGCCCGGCTCCACCGCCGCTGGCGGGGTCTCACCGCGGGCGCTGCCGGCCGTGCCCATGGTGAGCACAGCCCCGGGGATCACCCCACCGTCGCCCTCGCCCAACCCGCCCGGGGCCGCACCCGCCGTCGGGCCGAACCCGAACCCGACCTCGACGAACACCAACCTCGACTGGGCTCCGTACCGCCACCGCTGACGCTGCGCCAGCCGGCAGATTGTGGAGTTCTTTCCGGCTTTTCGCCGCGGCGAAAACACTCCACAATCTGAAAGCGAAAGCGGGGGTTAGCTGGAGAGCAGGGCGGTCGGGTCTTCCCGGCCCTCGCGGTAGCGGCGCACCAGTTCTCCGCTCAGCTGATCCATGACCGACTGGATCCGGCGGCGTCGCTGCGAGGTCTCCTTCTCCGCCTCGAACAAGCGGCTGACCATCTCGTTGATCTCGTTCGGCGAGAGCTCTTCGAGCCGGGCCAAGTCGGTGCTGGAAGCGAGCCGCTCGACTTCCCGGCGCTGGTTGTCGGCGTTGTCCGGGGCCATGATCCGAGCGAGCCGCGGCGAGGACCCAGTTACCCCGTCGGCCAGGATGCCGGGCAGGTCCTCGACCATCTCGGCCAGCCCGACGGTGTCGCCGTCGGCCAGCCGCTCGGCGCTGTGGCGCAGGATGTCCAACTTGCCCTGGATCAGTCGGCGGGCATAGGAGATCTCAACTTCCAAGCCCTCGCACTCGTCCTTGCGTTTGCGGAGCTCCTGGATCGGCAATCCCTGGAGGTTCTCCAGGTACGCCGGATCGACGATACGGTCGAACCTCCTCCGTGCCCCCTCTATCATCGACTGCCCCCAACCAATCAAGCCCCGAAAGCGGGGCGAGCTTGAGGCCCGGCCGGACCGGGCCCCACTCCAGAGTACCAAGCCCGCCGTACGTGAGCGGGCACATTCTCGTCGGGTCCGAGGATTTCTCCCCACCTCGCTCGCGGCGTTCGGCCGGTGGCATGATGGGGACATGCGCGGCGTCGAGGACTACCTCCAGCAGATCAAGCGGCTTGAGGAGGGCGGCCAGCGCTGCACCGCCACCGTCCTTGCCCAGACCCTCGGCGTCTCCCTCCCGTCGGCCAGCGAAATGCTCAAACGACTCGCCGAGGAGGGCTACCTGGAGCGGGAGAAGGACGGGGCGATCCACCTGACCACCTTCGGCCGGCCGCTCGCCCACCAGGTCCTGCGGCGCCACCGTCTGGTCGAGCGGCTGCTGACCGACGTGCTCGGCATGCCCTGGCACGAGGTCCATCGGGAGGCCCACCGGCTGGAGCACGCCATCTCCGGCCGGGTCGAGGAGCACCTCGCCGCCGCCCTCGGCTACCCCGAGTACTGCCCCCATGGCCACCCGATCTGCCCGGTCGACCGCCGGGAGCTGCGCCCGCTCGAGGACCTCCAGGCCGGCGACCAGGTGGCGGTGGCCCAGATCTCCGAGATCTCTGAGGAGCTACTCGCCTACCTCGACCAGATCGGCATCCGGCCAGGCACCGTGCTCACGATGGTGGAGGCTGCGCCGTTCGACGGCCCGCTGACCTTCGAGGCCCCGGCCGCCGAGGGCTCCGGCGGGTTGGTGACCGTCGGCCGGGAGGTCGCCGGCCACGTCCGCGTATGCGATCCCACCCAGGCGGACTGGATCAACCGCCGGGCGACGGCGATCGCCGCCAGGTTCGGCTAGCGGCCAGCTCCACGTTGTTGGCCGCCGCCCAGCCCCCGACCCGGGTGACCTTCTTGGTGGTCTGCTGCGCGGAGTAGTTGTCCATAACAAGGGCGCTACGTACCTTGGGAGGTCAACCCGGCGGCCCTCACCGGGAGCTTCGCCGGGAGATGAGCCGGTCGACCGAGTCCGCTTCTACGTTCAGTTCGCTGGCCCCGATCAACAGGAACTCGATCGCCTTGCCGGCGACGATGTCGTCCAGGTGCCGGCAGAGGACCGGGTCGGAGCAGATCGCCTGGCGGATCCGCTCCAGGCCCTGACCTGCGTCCCGCAGGATCCGGCTCCGCCGTTGCATGGCCGCCCTGACCGCCGGGGTAAGGCTCACGCCGCACCCGCCCGCTGGACCGCAGTGACCTTCCACTCGATGGCCAACACCTCGGGGGCGTCGACCAGCAGTTGGATCTTCATGGATGCTCCTCCTCCTGACGAGGCCACCAGGGCGCTGAGGCGCTGCGCCTCTCATCGGCTCAAGTTATTAGGACGACTGTGACGACTATATCGCATAGTGGTCCTGATGAGGAAGATGATTGAGTCGTCTTGAAGACAGGAGGGAAGGTCCGAAGGAGTGGCACCACACCCGAGACCGCGCTACCAGCACATCGCCGATGACCTGGCCCAGGCGATCAGGCGAGGCGAGTACAAGCCGGGCCAGCCGTTGCCCACAGAGCAACACCTCATGGATCGCTACGGATACAGCCGGCCCACGGTCCGGCAGGCGATGGCACTGCTGCGAGCCGAGGGTCTGGTCGACGTGGAGCATGGCCGAGGAACCTTTGTGCGGGCCCGTCGCCCGATCAGGCGGGTTACGTCAGTCCGTTACGCGAAGTCCGCTCGCTCAGGTAAGAGTCCGTTCCGCACGGAAGCCGAGACAGCCGGGATGGTCGGCCGGGGAGAGCTGCTCGGCGTCGAGATCGTGGCCGCCACCCCCGACGTCGCGAACTGGCTGGAGATCGAGGAGGGGAGCGAGGTCGTCCTACGCCGGCGACTGTTTCTCGCTGACGAGGAGCCGATCCAGGTCAACGACGGGTATCTGCCGAGAGACCTCGTAGCAGGCACCGATCTGGAGACACCCCGCCTGATCACCGAGGGCACCTACGCCGTGCTGGAGCGAATCGGCCACAAGCCGCTCAAGTGCTCCGAGGAGTTGTCGGCACGGATGCCAACTGCCGAGGAGATCGACCTTCTCCGCCTACGTCAGAGCGTGCCAGTCATGGACGTAGTTCGGATCACCCGAGGCGCCGGCGGACGCCCGCTCCAAGCCCTTCGACTCGTCGCCTCCGCCGAGCGCAACGTGTTCGTCTACAACGATCTGCCCATCTCCTGAGCCCTGTCGGGTCTAGGCGGCCAAGATCGTTCTTTGTAACCTGGCGGGTCTATTTGACCCCTCACGTTACAAAGAAGGCGTTGACGCACGCTCTAACGTCCACCAGGCACAATCGCCAACCCCCAGCCGTTTACCCCAGGCCCTCGAGCGCCCGCTCGACCAGGGCCTGCTGCTCGGCGACATGCACCTTGAGGCTCCCGGTCGCCGGGCTGGCCGCGGGTGGCCGGGCGATCACGGCCACCGGTACGCCGAGCTCCTCGCTGAACAGCGGCTGCAGGAAGCGCCACGACCCCATGTTCTCCGGCTCCTCCTGCACCCAGCACACCTCGGCCCCCGGGTAGTAGCCGAGCTGCTCCCGCAGGAGCGACGCCGGGAACGGGTACGGCTGCTCGATGCGCACAACCGCCACCGGGGCCTTGCGCTGATCCCGGGCGGCAAGAAGGTCGTAGAAGACCTTGCCCTGGGTCAGCACGACCCGGCGCACCTCCTCCGGAGGCGCCGGGTCGCCGAGTACCTCCTCGAAGGCCCCGCCGGTCAGCTCGCCCACCGGCGACCGGGCGGCGGCCAGCCGCAACAGCGACTTCGGGGTCATGACCACGAGCGGCACCGCCGGGCGCTGGTAGGCATGCTGGCGCAGGGCGTGGAAGTACTGGGCGGCCGTCGTTGGCACGATCACCCGCAGGTTTCCCTCGGCGGACAGCTGGAGGAAGCGCTCGAGGCGGGCGCTCGAGTGGTCTGGCCCCTGACCGTCGTAACCGTGGGGCAATAGCAGCACGAGCCCGGAGCCCTGGCCCCACTTCCGCTCGGCCGAGGCCAGGTAGGTGTCGATGATCACCTGGGCGCCGTCGGCGAAGTCGCCGAACTGAGCCTCCCACAACACCAGGGCCTCCGGGTTGGCGACGGCGTAGCCGTACTCGAAGCCGAGGGCGGCCATCTCCGACAGCGGCGAGTCGATGACGTAGAACCGGGCCGGGCTCCCCGGCGACCCCCCGTCGAAGCCCCCGGCGAGCGAAACCAGTGGCGTGTACTCGGCAGCCGTGGTCTGGTCGACCAGTACCGAGTGGCGCTGGCTGAACGTCCCCCGGCGGGTGTCCTGGCCGGCGAGGCGCACCGTCCGGCCCTCGGTCAGCAGCGACCCGAACGCCAGCGCCTCGGCCAGCGACCAGTCGACGGCGTCTTCCTTCAAGGCAGCAGCCCGGGAATCCAGCCACCTGCGCAGCTTGGGGTGGAGGTCGAAGCCGTCGGGCACGGTGACCAGTGCGTCGACCACCCGGTTGAGTGTGGCCGGCTCGACCGCTGGCGCCGGGAGGGCCGACACCAGCCCCCCACCCATACGCACCAGCGGCTCCCCCGGCTCAGCCGCCGGGGCGCCTCCTGGGCCGGCCTTTGTCTCGTCGAACGCCTGCTGCAGCCGGCCCCGGAACGCCTCGAGGAACTGCTCGGCCTCGTCCAGGCCCAGGTCGCCCCGGTTGACCAGGGCCTCGGTGTACAGCTTGCGCACCGAGCGGCGCTTGTCGATCGCCCGGTACATCAGCGGCTGGGTGAATGCCGGCTCGTCCGACTCGTTGTGGCCCCAGCGGCGGTAGCACCACATGTCGATGACGACGTCGCGGCGGAACCGCTGCCGGTACTCGAAGGCCAGCCGGGCCATGCGGATGCACGCCTCCGGGTCGTCGCCGTTGACGTGGAGGACCGGGGCCTGGATCACCTTGGCGACGTCGCTGGCGTAGGTACTGGAGCGGCCGTAGCCAGGGCCGGTGGTGAACCCCAGCTGGTTGTTGACGATGATGTGCACCGTGCCACCGGTCCAGTAGCCCTTGAGCCGGGACATCATCAGGGTCTCGACGACAACCCCCTGGCCGGCGAAGGCGGCGTCGCCGTGGATCAGGATCGGCAGCACCGGCCGCTCGCGCACCCGGTCGAGCGCGTCCAGCTTGGCCCGTACCATGCCCTCGACCACCGGGTCGACCGACTCCAGATGGCTCGGGTTCGGGGCGACGGTCACCTGGATGGCCCGGCCCGCCTCGGACAGGTGCTTGCCGGTCGCCCCGGTGTGGTACTGGACGTCGCCGGAGCCGAGCGGCGAGTTGGGATCGATGTCGCCCTCGAACTCCCGGAAGATCTGGCTGTAGCTCTTGCCGATGATGTTGGCCAGCACATTCAGCCGGCCCCGGTGGGCCATCCCGATGACGGCCTCCTCCAAGCCGGTGTCGGCGGCCATGTCCAGAATCGAGTGCAGGACCGGGATCATCGACTCGGCCCCCTCGAGCGAGAACCGCTTGTGGCCCACGTACTTGGTGTGCATGAAGCGCTCGAAGACCTCCGCTTCGCTCAGCCACTCGAGGATGCGCCGCATGTCGTGCGGGCTGATCTCCGAGGTGACCCCTTCGACGTGGGTCTGGATCCAGCGCTTCTCGTCGGGCTCCTGGCTGTGCATGTACTCGGCGCTGGAGCGCCGGCAGTAGGCGTCGAGCAGGATGCCGAGTATCTCGGAGAGGGTCAGCTCCCGCTTGCCCGCCAGCCCGGCGGCGTCGAAGGTCCGGTCGAGGTCCCAGATCGTGAAGTCGTAGCTCGCCGGATCCAGTTCCGGGTGCATCTCCGGCGGCTTGGCGGCGAGCGGATCGAGGTCGGCCATCAGGTGGCCCCGCACCCGGTACATGTTGATCAGCTGGCGCACCCGGCCCTGCTTGGCCCGGCCCTCCCGGGAGTCGCTGGGTGGGTTGAGGTCCCGGCGCCAGGCGGTGGGCACGTAGGGGGCGCCCATCGCCCGGAACACGTCTTCGTAGAAGTGCTCCTCGCCGACCAGGAACCCGTTCACCCGGCTCAGGAACTCGCCACTCTCGGCCCCCTGGATCACCCGGTGGTCGTAGGTGGAGGTCAGGGTCAGCACCTTCCCGACCCCGATGTCGGCGAGCCGCTGCGGGTCGGCCCCGGCCCACTCGGCTGGATAGTCGATCGAGCCGACGCCGATGATCGCCGCCTGGCCAGCCATCAGCCGGGGCACCGAGGCAACGGTGCCGATCGTGCCCGGGTTGGTGATCGTTACCGTCGTGCCGGCGAAGTCCTCCGGCCGCAAACCCCCGCTGGCCGAGCGCCGGATCAGGTCCTCGTAGGCGGTGAAGAACGCGCGGAAGCCGAGGGTCTGCGCCTCCCGGATGTTGGGCACCACCAGGCCCCGGCTGCCGTCGGCCTTCTTGACGTCGATCGCCAAGCCAAGGTTGACGTGCGGGCTGCGGACGACCTGGGGCGACCGGTCGACGACCCGGTACACCGAGTTCATGGCCGGAACCTCGGCCAGTGCCCGGGCGACCGCCCAGCCGATCAGGTGGGTGAAGCTGACCTTGCCGCCGCCGGTGCGTTGCAGGTAGACGTTGAGGATCGTGCGGTTGACTTCCAGCAGCCGGGCGGGGACGGTGCGGATCGAGGTCGCCGTCGGCACCGACAGGCTCTCGTTCATCCGCTCCGCGGCGACCTTGGCCGCGCCGCGCAAAGCGACCCCATCCTCCACCGCCGGGCGCCCGCTTGCGGGCAGCCCTCCATTGCGGGCGGCGCCGTCCGGCGGACGCCCGCCGGGCAGCAGGGCCGCCGGGGGCTCGGCGGGCGGCGGTACGGCGGGTGCAGGTGCAGCCGGAGCCGTCAGCGGGGTCCGCGGCTGGTAGCCAGCAAAAAAGTCCCGCCAGGCCTCCCCCACCGACGCCGGATCCTCGACGTAGGCGCGGTGCATCTCGTCGATCAGCCAGGTGTTGGGACCGAAGTCGGCCCGGTCGAGCCTCGTCGCTGCCATGGACCCCATCGCCCCGAGCGCCGGAGCACCCCGACGCTATACCCCGCTTCCGTTGCCGCTCAGGCCGAGCTCGAATAGCTCGGCAATCACATCGTACGAGGCTGGCCGGCGGTTGTCGTCCATCGGGACGATGACCAGATCCGCCCCGCGCCGCCAGGCGACGGCCAGCGCCGGATCGTTCGTGTCCATCACCGCGATTGCCGGAATCCCGCGGGCAACGGCCGCCCCGGCGTAGCCGTGGTCGGCGAAGACCAGGTCGGGGACCGGGCCGGCGTCGAGCATCGCCTCCATCGCGTCCGGGAGGTGGGTGTGCAGGACGTTCGCCCCGTCGGTCAGCACGGCGACGCCGCCGAAGTAGCGGACCGACCGCCGCCGTCCGTCGACCCGGTAGGCGACCTGGTCGTCCAGCGGCTGCACCAGGTTCCCACCCGCCGCGGAGATCGCCGCGACCAGCCGGCCGTGGTGCACCAGCAGACCGGTCGGGTGGCCGGTGGCCACCACCACCCGCCGTCCCCGGGCGCATGCCTCGGCCAGGACGGATACCGCGCGGCGTACGCCGAGCAGGGTGGCCGCCGGGTCGATGTACGGCTCCCCCGGCCCGTGCGCTCCGGTCAGCTCGGCGACTGCCGCCAGTGCCTCCTCGGCGGTGGCGGAGACGACATCGGGCATCCCGAAGGTGAAGTCCGGGTCGCCGCTGGCCAGGCGGCCGGCGTTGGCGACGTTGGATTCGCGGGCGTGCGACTGGTGCGGTCCGGCCAGCCCGCCAGCGACCAGGCGGGCGGCGAGCTCGCCGTCGGTGGCCGCTCCGGTCATCGAACCCGCAGCTCGGCCGGGGTGGCCTCCAGCGATTCGACCTGCCCGTTGCGGTACACCCGGACGGTGATCGGGCGGCCGATGACGTCATCGACCATCCGCGCCTGCAGGTCGCCCGCGGTCCGCACCGGCGAACCGTCGATGTCCAGGATCAGGTCCTCGACGGCCAGGCCTGCCTGGGCGGCCGGGGAGCCACCGAACACCTCGACGACCTCGACCCCGGTCCGGCGCCCGATCTCGGCCGCCAGTTTCGGCGGCAGCGGGCGGGGCCCGACGGCGACGCCGAGGTAGGCCCGCTGGAACCGGCCCTCGCGGATCAGCACGCCGATGATCCGCCGGGTCGTGCCATTGATCGGCACGGCCAGGCCCAGCCCGACGCCGGCGACCGCGGTGTTGACCCCGACGACCCGGCCCCGGCCGTCGGCCAACGCCCCGCCGGAGTTGCCCGGGTTCAGGGCGGCGTCAGTCTGGATCACGTTCTCGACCATGCGGGTCGCCGCCCCCTCCCGGGTCGGGAAGGAGCGGCCGAGGGCGCTGACGACCCCGGCGGTGACCGAGCCGGAGAAGCCGAGCGGGTTACCGATGGCGACAACCAACTGGCCGACCCGGAGGGCGTCGGCGTCGCCGAGCGCCGCCGGGGTGAGGTCGGACCCGCCCGCCCGCACGACTGCCAGGTCGGAGAGCGGGTCGGCGCCGATGATCTCGAAATCCAGCTCCCGGCCGTCGGTAAACGAGGCGGTGCCGCCGGTAGCCCCGGTGATGACGTGGGCCGAGGTAAGCAGGAGCCCGTCGGGGGTGATGACGACCCCCGATCCCGCCCCCTGGGCGGTGCCCCGGGAGGTGCGCCGCTCGACCTTGAGGCTCGCCACCGAGGGGATCAGCCGCTCGGCGACCGAGGTGACCGCCAGCGAGTAGGCGTCGAGGACGTCGCCGTCGCCACCTGCCCCGCCGAGGAGCGACGCGGTGGCATCGCCGGCCGCGGCGTCGCCGCCGATCAGGGCATCGATGAATCGGACGGAGTCCATGAGCCAGGCTACCACCGGGCGTCCCAGGTTCTGCTCAAATCCCCAGCAATACCACAGGAGTTTCACAGCATCCCGGTTCATCGTGAGTGCCGGCAGCATGGGGGAGGGAGCACCCAACGAGGAGGGATGAGCGATGGAAGCCGTCGTGGTGTATGGGCCGCCGGTCGCAGGCGCCGGACGCGTGGTTGCTGGCCTGCTGTGGCTCGGGCTGTTCGTCGTCTTCGTCGCCCTGATCGCCTGGGGGGTCACGGGCCTGGTGGAGCACCGGCACCCGGCCACTGAGCCTGGGGCGATGGCCATGGCCCCGCCCTCCGGAGTGGATGAGGCGCTTGTCGCCGCCCGCGCCCGCTACGCAGGTGGCGAGATCGACCGGGAGCAGTACTTCCAGGTCGTCGAGGACCTGACCGGGGTGCCCCGCCCGGCCGGGTTCACCCAGCCGGGGGCCGGGCCCGCCGCCGGGGGTGCCGAGGGTCCCGGCGCCGGGGGTGCCGCTGGTAACCAGTAGAGACCTATTCTTGTAACCAGATGTGCGTTTTCCAGTACCCCTGGTTACACAAAAACCAATGCGGACCAGTTCAGCCGGGGGGCCAGGTCATCGTGCGGCCGCCGAGCACGTGCAGGTGCAGGTGGCCGACGGTCTGACCCCCGTCGGCGCCGACGTTCATCACCAGCCGGTACCCGGACTCGGCAACGCCCTCCGACGTGGCCACCCACTGGGCGGTGGCGACCATCTCGGCGAGCAGGGCGGCGTGATCGTGGGTGAGATCGGCGGCGTTGGTCAGGTGCTCCCGCGGGATCACCAGGACATGCACCGGAGCCTGCGGATTGATGTCGCGGAACGCCAGCGTCGACTCACCCTGGTGCACCACGGCAGCGTCGATGTCCCCGGAGACGATCTGGCAGAACAGGCACCCGGCCACCGATAACCTTCCCGGTGCCACTATGCGTGGATCCGCCCGGAAGCCTCGTCGAGGTGACCGCCGGTGCGGCCCGTCCGCAGGGCAATGATCTGGGCCATGATCGACACCGCCGTCTCCTCCGGCGTGCGGGCACCAAGGTCGAGACCGAGCGGGGCGTGGATGCGGTCCATCTCCTCCTCGGCGATGCCGATCTCGCGCAGGTTCGCTTTGCGCTTCTCGTGGGTGCGCCGGCTCCCCATCGCCCCCAGGTAGCCCACCGGCGACTTGAGCGCGAACTCCAGGATCGGGATGTCGAACTTGGGGTCGTGGGTCAGGATGACGATGGCGGTGCGCCGGCTGATCTGTGCCGTCTCCAGGAACTCGTTCGGCCACTGGACCACGACCTCGTCAGCCTCCGGGAACCGCTCGGAGTTGGCGAAGACCCGCCGGGCGTCGACAACGGTGACCCGGTACCCGAGAAACTTGCCGAGCCGCACCACCGCGCTGGCCAGGTTGACCGCGCCAAGCACATACATGTCCGGTGGCTGGGAGAAAGCCTGGATGAAGACCTCGACCTCCTCCGAGTTGCCCTGCCCCTGCGGCCCGTATGTCCGGGTCCCGGTCTGGGCCATGTCGATGAAGCCACGGGCGTTCTCGATGACCGCCCCATCGAGCCGCTCGTCGCCGAGCGAGCCCGTGACCGACTCTTCGCCGACCAGCATCTTGGCGCCGGGATTCGGCCCCTGGACCTCGGTGACGACGGCGACCGGTTCATTGGTGCGGATCGCGTGGGCGATCGCCTTGAAGAGGTCGCCCATTACCAGTCCACTCGTTCGATCATGAGATGGACGGTGCCGCCGCAGGTGAGGCCGACCGCGCAGGCGTCCTCATCACTGATGCCGTAGGTCATCCGCTGCGGCTTTCCGGTCTCGATGACGTTCATCGCCTCGGAGATCACGGCCGGCTCGACGCAGCCGCCGGAGATCGAGCCGAGCACCTTCCCGTCCTCGTTGACCGCCAGCACCGCGCCCGGGTCCCGCGGGGCCGATCGCTCGGTGGCGATCAGCGTCGCCAGGGCAACCTTCTTGCCGTCGCCCAGCCATTCCTCCACGCCGTCCAACACATCGATCATGGCGATCCCTCCCGGGCCCTTCACGCGGTGGTCCTGCTCAAGACTCGCAGGCTATCTCAGCTACGGAAACGAATGGCCCGGAAGCACTATTCCCGCCCGGAGGGCACCCGGAGGCCGCCCGGAGGGCACCCGGGCCTCCCAGTAGCCGCCCGGAGGGCACCCGGGCCAGCGCACGACGCCCGTATATCCTGGTCGCGGGCGGACACCATCCAGGGCCGGCCGGACCCCAGATCCGACAAGCGAAGGAAGGAGGCGGGACCGATGGCAGACATCGTGACCTTGGACGAAGACAACTTCGAGGCCGAGGTGCTGAGCTCATCGCTGCCGGTCCTGGTGGACTGCTGGGCCGACTGGTGCGGGCCGTGCCGCATGATGGAGCCGGAGGTCGAGGCGGTGGCGGAACAGGAGAGCGACCGCCTGAAGGTCGCCAAGCTCGACACCGACCGCCACCCGATGCTGACCCAGGACTACTGCGACGTCGACATGCTCCCCACCTGCCTGCTGTTCAAGGGCGGGGCGGTTGTCGCCCGGCTCGACGGGTATCACGAAAGAGGCGAGATCCTGTGGGAGATCGAGCCGCACCTGAAGCGTCGAGAAGAGGCGCTGATTCCCCCGACGACGTCGCTTTCGTCCGAGTACTAAGCACCCTTACCCAGCCATTCGGC